>NZ_DLSO01000126.1:52558-106309 GCF_002500165.1 Gordonia sp. UBA7860
GCACCGGGGTCTACTGCGTTCCGCGCTCACATCGACTGCATCCGCGCGTGTCCGCGATCGCGCACCTGCGACTGCACCTCCTCGCGGGTCGCGTCGATGTGCTGGTTGGCCTTGTCGAGGCGCTCCTGCAGTTCTTCCCGATCCGGTCGATCCGTGCTGGCCCCGTGTGCTCGGTCGGCCTGCGCTCGGTCGGCGCGCTGCTGCTGCTCGCGGATGGCGCTCTCGCGGGCCTCACGAGCACGCGCTGCCACCGCTGCGTTCTGACGTTCTGCCGCCGCGAACTCTGGGCTCTCAGTCGCGCTCTCGCCGTAACGCCGGGCGATCTCGGCCCGGCCACCCGGCTGGGCCAACAGGACCCGCATGCTGGCCACGCGCTCGGCATCGACCTGCCGCCGTGCGTCTGTCACCATGATTTCCTCCTATCTTCCGGTTCGAGGTGGGTCCCCGAACCGATGTCTTACTGCCCGTCTCGTCGCTCATACCAGTCGGCGGCGCGCCGGAACTGCGCGGCGCGGTCCCGCAGCCCCGCGGCCTCCTTGCGGTACCCGTCGGCGACGTCGAGGCTCCGGGCGAAGGTGGACGACCCACCGCGGTAGAGCGCCGCGGAGTCGGCAAGGCGGTCGGCGGCGAATCGCTCGAGCAGGGCGGCCTGGCGCTCGAGCCGTGCTGCCTCGACGCGCATGTCGTCAGGTGAGACACCCATTCACAAATCCATCCCTTCCGATTCCGCGGACCGACCAACTTCACGACCAACTCCGGCAACCGTCGCATCGGCCCGTTGCATCGACCCGCGCAGCCGGGCGGCGCGCTCGCGGAGCGTCTCGGTCGGCACCGGCTTGTGAGCGGCCGCGTACCACTCGACCGTCTTGTCGTCGACCCACTCGTCGACGGTGCGCGGCGTGCCGTCTGCCCGCGGAGGGCCCTGCAGGCGCCCCATCGTGTCGAGCTTGGCGGCGGTCATGGCCCGGTTGGCCTCGCGTGGGTCGTACACAGCGGCGTGCGCGCGCTCCACTTCGCCCAGCAACGTGTCGATCCGCTCACGCTTGGCCTCGAGTCGCTCATCGTCCTCGCGGTGTCGGCGCTGGCCGCGCTCGATGGCCCGCTGGGTGAGCTCGGCCTGGTGCTCACGGTGCTCGACCTTCTTCTCACGCGCAGTGACCTGATCCTCGCGAGCGGTTAGCTCGGCCTCGACGTCGTGGCGGACCCGTGCGCGATAGACCGGGAGCTCATCGCGCTCCCACAGCTGCTGACCTTCGTATCGGCCGGTTTCCCGGGCCGCGGAGAAGGCAGCGGCCAGATCCCGCTCCTTCTCCGAGATAGCCGACTCCCGCTGGTCGAGTTCTGCCGTGCGCGCAACCGCGGCGACCTCGGCATGGCTGAGCTCGACCATCGTCGCCTCCGCGCTCTCGTGAGCATCAACCAGCACATCGACGGCCATCGCGCGTTGGTCCTCGACCTCACTTGCTGTGGCCGCGACAACCGCGAGGTCCTCGGCCACTCGATCCTCGTGCTCCGCCTGCGCGTCCAACAACTGTTGGTAATCCGCGTGGTCGAGCCGGCGCATGTGCCGGTCGAGGTCGATCTCGGACTCGATGTCATACCCGAGAGCGAGCATGTGCTCGCGCAACTCCTCGTGGTACCGCGACATCTTGCGGCTGCCAGCCTCTCGGACCATCTTCGGGTCACCGTGCTCGTCGAACAGCGGCGTCCCGGTCCGGCGATCCGTCGACTGCACCAGCCGATCGCTGCGATGCGATCCGAATGCCCTCTGGTAGCCGGACTTCAACCGCTGTGGGTTCTTCTTGCTGATGTCGTCCTCGAACACGTCGCAGAGCATCTGCACGTGAGGTCTTCCCTCGTCAAACTGCAACGAGTAGCAGTGGATCGACTCTTGGCCGCCGGGGAGCAGCTGGGCCTGGAACGCGACAAACGCTTCGAAATATCGCACCGCCGCATCCATGTCCTTGGCGCGATAACGCGGAAGCATAATCGGCTCACCCTTTTTCGAGCCCTTGGCGTACACCTTTCCGCGGCCCGTCTTTGGGTCGCGCGGCTGGAAATAGGTGCCGTCGGGCTCGCACATGCCGAGCGGCAGGTGGCCGACGATCGTGTCGCCGATCCGCTCGCCCGAGCCCTCGCGCTTGTCCCGCGTCGCGGCGTCGGGCTTCGGCGATCCGGCCTTCGGCTGCTTGACCAACCGCGCCACTCGGGCGTCGCCGTACGCGAGCGCCTCCTCGATCGACTGCATCGGCCGGAATGACCCTTCGCCGTCGTTGACCATGTCGACGTTCAGATGCGTCATCTCCGGGTTGATCGCCGGATTCAGCGACGCCTGCCGCAAGACCTCCTCTGGGCCCGCGGTCTTGCGCTCGGCTTCCTTCATCGTCGCCTCACGGCGACCGCGATCTTCGCCGGCGCCCCGGCTGCGCCACCCCCAGTGATCCATGGAGGCGCGCGATGCGCGGTCCGTCGCCATCGCTCACGCGCCTCCTCTCGACTCGATCCCGGGCGTCGGTCTGGGCCCCTCGCTGCGCTCCCGGCCCACCGCCCAGGAGGCAGCATATGTATTCGTCTCTACGCATAAATATACCAGGTTGCGAGTACGTCAGCGAGCTGTCGTAGGCCCCATATGACACCTCGTTCGTCGTCGCTTCGCTCCTCCTCACTCTCGCTGCGCTCGGGTGTCCCATGCCGCCCTTCGGGCGGCCGGTCTCGCTTCGCTCGCCGGGGAAATCACTGCGAATTGACCAGCTCTGCGAGCGACGACCAGAGACGACGAGGGCCCCCGACAGCACTGCTGTCGGGGGCCCTACGTGAGCGCCTACTCGCTGACCGCCGCGAGGTGACGCGATCGGCCGTCAGCCCCCGCGACGCGGAGCCATCCACTGACGGTCGACCGCGAGCGGCCCACAGAGTCGGCTATCGCCTGCTTGGATGCGCCGGCGTCGGCCATCCGCAGAACCGTTGCCAGCTCGTCGGCGTCGGCGGCGATCTGACTCGTCGCCAGCACATCGTCGGCTCGCCGTCGCCACTCGTCGGTGTCGCTCGTCGGGGTCGCCGCGAGCTCGTCGGCGACCAACTCGCCGGGGTCGTAGGTCACGCTCGTCGGGGTGGTCGTCGCCAGCTCGTCGGTACCCGTTGTCGGGTCGTCGGCATCAACTCGTCGGCGCTCGTCGGCCAGGGTCGTCGGGGGGTCGACGACCCACTCGTCGGTCAGCTCGTCACCGCTCGTCACCCGGTCGTCGCCGGGGTGAGGACCCAGGTCAACGGCCCGACGAGCGGTCGCCGCCAGCTCGTCGGCGACCAACTCGTCGCGCTCGTCGGTCACGCTCGTCGGGGTCGACACCGACAGCTCGCCACCGCTCGCCGCCGGCTCGTCGACGGGTACCGACGAGCCCGTAGCCGGGGTCGTCGGGGCGTCGGCGGCGACCCCCTCGTCGAGGTCGTCGGCACTCGTCGCCTGGATCGTCGCCGCCGAGTTCGACGGCGGGTCGAGCGGCTGGTCGACCGAGCCCGTCGGCGGCGCGCTGGCCTGTTCGACACGGGCGAGGAGGTTGCCGCCGATCCGCGACCACGCTGTCGACGACTGGGTCGCCGCCTCGCCGTCGGCGGGACTGCGCAGCGTCATGACGTAGACGGTCGCAGCAACCATGAGGAGATCAGGCACCGCGGCCAGACCGAGGTTGAGCGCGTCGGCGCCCGCGAACAGCTCTGTCGATCGCACCAAGGACAGCAAGCCGACGTAGCTCGACGCCAGGACCACCGCGGCGAGGATGGCCACAAACCCTGTCGCCATCCACCGCTGCCACCCGGCGATACCGGCCCGTACGCCGATGGCGATGCCCTCGACGAGCACGAGGAGCACCACCGGCAGCGAGCCAGCGATCCACTGTGCCTCTGTCATGTGGTCAGCCGGTGCAACGCCCGTCGCATGACGGATGTTGCCGTAGCTGCTGACGGCGACGCTCATCGCGAGTGCAAGCCACCAGTAGCCGGTCGCAAGTCGTCGCCTCGTGGTGGTGCTCATCGGCCTGTCTCCTTCTCGTCGTCGGTGTCCATGTCGTCAGCCCTCATGTGGCATCGCCCCTGTGCCACGCACACTCGAGGTCCCCGCAGTCGGGCAGCTCGCGGTGGGCACGCGCGACCTCTGGCCAGCAGGCTTTCTCGCTGCGGTAGCAGTCGGCCCAGTCCTCGCCCGGGTCGCCGGCCTCGGCCAGCACGGGCACCGGCGCGGCATCCTCGGACAGGCGCACGCTGAACTGCAGGGCGTCGAGGATCTGCGTGCGGGCATCGTCGAGACGATCCACGGGGACGCTGAAGACGAGCTCATCGTGGACGACCGCCCGTAGCCGGGGGACCAACCACTCCGGAAGGCGCAACAGGCCCTCCATCATCAGGTCACGGGCCGTGCCCTGGCCGAGAAACGCTGGGGCCTGGGTATATTCCCGGCCCGGCTGCACCCGCACCCGCCGACCGAACGCTGTTGTGAGGATCTGTCCTCGCGCCTCGTCGCGGACCATCGCCTTCCACGCGGCCAGGCCGGGGAACTTCGCGGACAGAACCGTGAGCTGGCGCTCGGCTTCGGCGATGTCGATACCCGCGTACCGTGCCAAACCACCGGCACCCATGCCGTAGTTGGTCGCGTGCGAGATCGCCTTGGCATCACCGCGGCGTGGGTGGTGACCGGTCGACCTGTCCCAGCCGCACTCGCCGAACACGGCGAGTGCCATCTGGTCGTGGAGGTCGTTCCCAGGTGCGAACAACCGGGCGTACTCGGGGTCACCGCAGTGGATCGCCACCGCACGACCGTCGATGGCCGAGAGGTCCACCGGCAGCAGTACGTCTCCCTCATCAGGCAGCATCAGAGCCCGCTCGATGATGTTCGCCCGGTCGCGCTTGCCGAGCACGGTGAGCCCCGGGTTGCGCACCGAGACACGACCGGTCGCCTGCATACGGGCCCGCTTGTCGCTCGCGTCGACGCCGACGGCGATGTCAGGATGCACACGCCCGTCCGGGCGCACGTGGTCCAGCACAGTCGCGACACTGGACCGCTCGCCGTTGAGCGAGCGCAGTATTCCGCAAAGCGCCAACAGCTCGACGTTGTCAGGGTGCTCGGCCTCGAGGGCAGCAAGTGCGTCCTTGCCCGTGGCCAGCGCCCCCTTAGCCGTGCGCGGCGGCTCGATACCGATGTCGGCGAAGGCTTTCTCGAGAGCCGCGATCCCGTCCTTGGTCCGCTGAGGGGCCTTACCCTCAAGCGGCAGCCCGTAGCGCTCGTGCAGCTCACGCTTGCGCGCCTCGACCCGGACCGACTGCTCCGCGAGGAGGCGCTCAGCCAGGACGATGTCGACGCGGAACCCGTTGCGCGAGATCGAGTTCAACCGGTGCAGCACGCGATGCTCCCGACGCACGTAGTCGTCGACCACCAAACGTTTGGCGAGCTGACGGACCAGTTCCACGTCCTGCACCAGGTAGCGCACGTAGTCGGAATGGTCGACGGGGATGCGGTCATAGCCGTCGTCCGCCTCGCCGGTCGGCGAGAACTCCTGTGCCAAGCGCTTGAGCACCGACCCGCCGTCGCCAGCGACCTTGCCCTCACCCAGGACCCGCTTGGCCACCGCGTCAAGGCGGTAGCGACCGAGATCCGACGACCCGCTCAGCGGGGGATCGTTTTGCCACGCGACGATCAGCGTGTCGACGACCCGGCCCTCGTCCACCAGCCGGTCCAGGTCCAGGCCGTGGTAGCGAGCCAGGGCCGGCAAGTCGAACGCGAGAATGTTGTGGCCGACGACGATCACGTCGGCGTGCAGCAGGGCCACAACGGCATCGACGTCAGTCGTGGTGACCACCGGGCCGTCATCAACGGCGTAGCCGACCAGGCGCACAGTGAAGCGGTCAGGGCCATCCCAGAGCCGCTTGGCGCTAGACGCCTCGATGTCGAGGGGGACGATCCTCATGCCGGATCACCCCCGCCCAGCTCGGCGATGGTCACACCGGTCATCGGGGGCATCGCACGAGCGGCCTGCTGCCGGTGGCCACGACGGTCGGTGAAATCGATGACCTCACCTGGAGCCGCGCCGACAGCGGTGATCTCACGGGGTCCGGCTACAGGCGGCGGGGTGCCGGTACCCGCACCGCCCCCGGTGCTTCCAGCGGAGTTGTGTTGCTGCACCCGCCACGCCCGGACGTTGCCATGCGCCGAGCCGTCCTCAACGATGCGCAGATCACCGAACCAGCGACCAGCCATCCCTTTCCAGGTCTTACCCAGAGCGCGGGGATCGAGATCCCCCCAGCGCTGGTCGTACGGCGGTACCGAGTCGGGGTTCGCCGCAGCCGCTGCCAGAATCTCCTTCGCGGTGAATCGGGGGTGACCGGGCAGATTCGCCGCGACACCCGCGACCCACTCCAGATGGGCGTTGTTGTCGGCGGACTCGGAGTCGGCGTTCTCACGCATCTCCCGGACGTTGCTGAGGAAGCCGTGGATGCCGGCGTTGTGCAGGATGCCGCCGACGACGCGCTGCCACTCGGTGAACCCGACGAAACCGATCGGTCGGGGGGCTTCGGGTTGACCTCGGTCATACCAGGCGCGGATCAGCGTCAGGACCGCTGTCAACAGCTCGGCACGATGCTCAGGCACCCAGGTGTCCAAGTCACGTCGAAAGTTGCCGCGCTCATCAAGCTCCGGACGGTCAGAGCTGAGGCGGACCGCGTAGACGCGCCGGACCATGTCGCCAGGGATTGCGACGTTGTTGCCGGTGGCGACCCATGTGGCGCTCTGTTCGAGGGTAAGAGCCTCGCTCTTACCCAACAACCGCCCACCCCACACAGCTGCGGTGAGTGCTGCGGTGAGTGCCGGCGAGTCCAACCGGCATTTACCGTTCACCATCACCTCGTCGAGGACCACCATCGACCGTCCCGCGATCAGATCGGCGGTGATGCGTTTCTCCAGCTCGACATCGCTGTCCGGGGTCGCACCGAACGTGGCCTTCACCCCGTGCACGATCCGGTACACGATCCGCACGACCTCACCCTTACCCACACCGCGCTGCAAACCGTTCATCACCACCAGTGGTGCGACGGAGTAGGCGCTACGCGTGAGCGCGGTCAGCAAGAACGCGATGGCGTGGGTCCGGTCGACCTCGTCGGCGAATACCCACCCGTCGTAGCCGTCCGTGCCGTCGAGCTCGAAGAGCTCGTCGCGGATCAGGTGGACCGCCGCGGCGACATCGTCGTCGGTCGGGTGCTCGGGCACGGTGAGCCCACGCACGTCCGGCGCGAGATCCACCAGCACCTGTGTTTCCGGGTCGTAACCATCCGTCGTCACGATCGAACCGTCGGCACGCACCACCGGAGCAGATGAAATCCGGGTCACCGGTGGGAGGACATCGAGCACGCGGCCTTTGAGCACGCCAAGGGGGTCACGCTTGAGCCCTGGGACCACCACCGGGCCGTCGGGTGAGTCGGCGATCAGCCGCACCGCTTCCAGCGCTCGGCGATGCAGTCCGTCGGTGTCGAGGCGGGCAAGAGCCACGCCGTTCTTGCCGCGCGTCAACTCAACTGCGAAACCCCCGCGGGTGAAGAGCACGCGGCCACCCAGCCGAGTCCCCATCTGTTCGGCGATGGCCAGGCAGTCCTCATGCCAGTCGCCGACAAGGTCGAGGTCCTTGCGGCCGGGGTCAGCAGTGCGGCGCATCTCGCGCTCGGCCTCCTTGCGGCGCAGCGCCTTCCGCATCTTGTCCTGCTGAGCCTTGGACAGCGCGGCGGGCTTGGCCGCCGCTTTGGCGATCCAACCGGCCAGTGCGCTGCGACGGGCCTCGTCGCCGTCCAGGGCCGCGAGCACGTCGTCGACACCCTGCTTGGCCTTGCCGGGGATGACAGCGAACTTCACTGACTCGGCCCCCGCAGCCTTCGCCTCCTCGCCGAGCGCCGTGAGGCCGTCGAACACGGCGATGTTCGTCGCGGCGTCGGCGTCACCGAGGATGACGACCTCCTTGCCGCGGACCACGGCGGGCAGATAAGGGGTCGGCCCTCCGGGCTCGTCACCGTCACCGGCCACTCTCCACGACCACACGCCCGCGATGCGGTACACCGCAACACCTTCGGCCGCGTGCGACAAGGCGGCGAGGGCCTGCTTGCAGCCTTCGACGATCAGCGCAGTCTTCGCAGCCTTCGCATCGGCGGGTGCGGCGGACACCGTTCCGTCGGGGCGGCGGGTTCCGACGAACACCAGCTGCGGAGACGGAACTCCCGACTTCTTCGACGGCCCAACGTATTTGAGAATCCGACCGTCCCGCGTGGTCACCGAGCCCGGCTGTGGCTTGATCTGCCACGTCTCGGTGCCGTCGATCTCACGCATCGGGTAGACGAGTGCCGGCAAGGCGCCGTCGACATGGGCGACCCACTCCGCGCCCTCGGGCACCTGATCAACGGTGTACGCGGTGAATACACCAGCCACATCAGCGATCTCGCGCGGGACGGCTGACGCGGAGAGCTCGGCGGCGTGCTCGTCGCTTATACAACGATCGGCCGATGCGGTAGAATAGATGCCAGAAACCGCACGCTCACGCTCAGCAGCCGTTTCCTTGAGAGCCCCGCCCTGGCCGGCGGGGTTTTCCATTGGTCTCATGCGGCACCACCACGCACAACGTGAGCGGCCATGAAAGCGTCGAGATCAGCGATGCGGTAGCGGATCGCGCGGCCGATGCGCACGAAAGCCGGACCGTCGCCTGTCGATCGCCACGTCTCAAGCGTCGATTTCGGAATCGCGGTGTACGCCACGGCGCCGTCGGTGTCGACGTAAGCGCGTGTGACCTGCGGATTTACCGGAGTGGTGTCGGGAATGGCGGGCATCGTCGGCCCACCTCCTCTCGTGAGAAGGTGAGCGACAGCTGCTGAAGTTCCGGGGAGGGGCCACCTCAGCGCGGGGCCTCGTGCCCGACCGGTTTCCCGCGCGGTCTGATCCCAGCTCAGACAAGCTGCCCCGTATCGTGCCTTGCCCCGGGGGCGGGTCGTCGCATCCGGTGGTCACCGGATGCCATCAGACTACACGCAGCGCAGCACAGCTGTCAATTGACGGCCTGAACAAACTACGGTCTAATGACAACCATGACGAAGGCACCACGGACCTACATCGAGCCGGGCAAGAGCTCGATTCAGCGCAATACGCCACGCCAGATGCCAAGCGGCACATGGGTTTTGGATTGGTCAGTCAGGCTTCACAGCGGTCGACTGGTCGAAAAGCGCACCCAGGCGGACACACGGACGCGGGTGAGGGCCCGGGCCGAGCGCACCGCCGCCAAACTCCTTGCGACAGGCGGCAATTCGGTGAAGTGGACACCGAGCACACCGGCCGAGCGGTTCATCGACCAGGTGACGATACCGAGCATTACGTCAGCCGGGCTAGCGCCGAGCACGACGACGCTCTACACCACCGCAGCCACACGGCTAAAAACCCAGCTCAGAGGCCTATCCGTGGCCGATGCGTCGACGTTCGCCGAGGCCACCAACGCGCTGCAGGGCATCTCGGCCGAGTTCGGCGTCGGTGCGGCCCGCAACGCGAAGAAGGTTTACGCCGGGCATTTCATCGCGCCACTGCTCGCACACAGCCTGATCAGCGCATCTCCCATCCGTAAAGAACATCCGATCAATATCACCGCCGGAGCGAAGCCGACCACGAAGGCTCCGCGTGGCAGCCGGGAACTCACGACGGCTCATTGGCACCAGGTCGTCGGGTGGCTACTTGCCGCCGACCCCGCAGACACACCACCGCCCAAGCGCGGCCGGTGGACCCATGACGACATGATCGCGGTGCGCAAAAACGCTATCGACCAGGCATTATTGCAGTGCGCGACTGGCCTACGACTACAGGAGACGGTCGGGCAGCACTGGGCCGACGTCGACGATCGCGGCGATGACGGGATGTGGCTGACCACGACATTCCCGAAGCCAGTGCGGGTGGGCGGTGAGAGCGTCCGCAAACCGCGCACCATCCCGCTACTGCTCCCCGAGGTGGCCGACCATCTGCGTGGCCGTCGGCGAGACGCTAACAGCATGTGGGTGCTGCCCGCGCCCACCAACCCGGCCAAGACGTGGACGGCCTCGGCGGCGAAAGAAGCCATGGCCACGCTGTATGTGGACATGGCCGACGCTCTGGACATCGAGCCACTGCGGACCCTGCGATCGCACTGCTGGCGCACCGTCATCAACAGGGAGCTGATCGACCGCGGCGTCGACGCCGAAGACCGGATCGCCTATCTCGGGCACTCGGCCGACGTGAACGCCGCCAGCTACACCGACGGCCGCTCACTGACCGCGATCACCGGCCTCATCGGCAACTTGTGACACGCGCCACATACTCAAAAAACTACGGTTTATACTACGGTCTACACCAGGCAAAACCCGGCAATCGTGTGCAGCCCCATGCAAGTCGGGCTGAGCTTTATACGGTGTCTGAACTGCGTAAATAGCCTTACTGCCTGCGAGACCGCTGAATTGGATTCCTGATCTGCGCGGCAAGGCAGCCAAGATCAAGGAAAAGCGCTGACGCGTCTACCCTGACGACGTGGCATCCGAACACAGCGCGGCGAATCACTCCGACGCAGACGACGCCCATTCGAGCCCGGCAGATCCTGTCGACCGCCGGTCCGAGGACTCCGAGGAGCGCCCCTGGCGTACCAAGGATGACGACGACGAACCGAAACGGAAACGTGGTTCATGGCTGCGCGAGACGATCATCATCGTCGCGTGCGTTCTGCTGGTGACGTGGATTCTGCAGACCTTCATCGGTCGGCAGTATGTGATCCCGTCGGAGTCGATGGAGTCGACGCTCATCGGATGTCAGGGGTGCACCAACGACCGCATCGTCATCGACAAGCTTGCGTATCGCTTCGGCGATCCGAAGCCCGGCGATGTGGTCGTTTTTCGTGCCCCGACATCGTCGTGGGACGGCGACTGGGAGTCGCCGCGGTCGAGTAATCCCGTCGTTCACGGTCTGCAGAACGGTCTGTCGTGGTTTGGTTTCGCGCCGCCCGACGAGAACGATCTGGTGAAGCGCGTGATCGCCACCGGCGGTCAGACCGTCGAATGTCGCAACTCTGATGGGGTGGGCGTGAAGGTCGACGGCAAGCCGTTGAACGAGCCGTACATCGACAAGAGTCTTCAGTCGCGCGACGTGGCGTCGGGCCAGTCCGGTGAGCCCGACAACCAGGTGACCAGTTGCTACGGTCCCGACTTCGGCCCCATCAAGGTGCCCGACGGCAGCCTCTGGGTCATGGGCGACAACCGCGAGTACTCGGCGGATTCGCGTTATCACGTCACCGACGAGCTGCAAGGCACCGTTCCGGTGTCCGACGTCCGCGGCAAGGTGCGCTTCATCATCTACCCCGTGTCGCGGATCGGTGGTGTCGGCTCGATCAACCCGCAGCAGTGAGCAGTCGCAGCGTCGTGGGTTCGTGGCCGCCGAGGTCACCTGTTCGGCGGGCCGCGGGGCTGCGCACTTTCGAGTTCGCGCTGCACCGCGGTGGTCTGGGTCCGGTCGCAGGCGTCGACGAAGCAGGTCGGGGTGCGTGCGCAGGCCCACTGGTGGTCGCCGCATGCGTGCTCAAGCCGACTCAGCTGACGTCGCTGGCTGATCTCGACGATTCCAAACGCCTCTCCGAGGCCACGCGCGAAACCCTCTATCGTGCTGTCACGCGGTATGCCGCGAGCTGGTCGGTTGTCGTCATCGACGCCGACGAGATCGACCGGATCGGTATCCACGTCGCCAATATCGAGGGTATGCGTCGAGCGGTGGCACAACTCGACGTGACACCGGGATACGTCCTCTCCGACGGATTCGCGGTTCCGGGCCTGACCGCGCCGTCGCTCCCGGTGATCGGCGGCGACGGCGCGGCGGCATGCATCGCTGCCGCCAGCATCCTCGCGAAGGTCACACGCGACCGGATCATGGTCGCGATGGACGACGAGGTTCCCGGCTACGACTTCGCGATCCACAAGGGCTACAGCACCGCGCATCACATGGCATGCCTCGACGCGCATGGCCCCTCCCACCAGCACCGGATGTCGTATCGCAACGTCGCGGCCCGACGTCGCCGACCCCGACCAGACCTCCCGCCAGAACCCGATCGCGATAGGCTTGCACGATGAGCGCTGAGGATCTCGAGAAGTACGAAACCGAGATGGAGTTGTCCCTGTATCGGGAGTACAAGGACATCGTCGGCCAGTTCACCTACGTGGTGGAGACCGAGCGGCGCTTCTACCTTGCCAATGCCGTGGAGATGGTCCCGCGCAATACCGATGGCGAGGTGTACTTCGAGCTCCGCATGAGCGACGCCTGGGTCTGGGACATGTACCGACCAGCTCGATTCGTCAAGCAGGTGCGGGTTATCACGTTCAAGGACGTCAACATCGAGGAACTCGAGAAGCCCGAGCTGCGGCTGCCAGACGAGCCGTGAGGGTCATGACCGTCTGTCCACAGGTGGCGGTCGCTCCACAACCTAGGCACTGATCCCGGTTCTCTCGCTGTCTCGTCGTCGTCGTCGGCCACTGTTGTGGCATGAGAAGCGAGTCGTCGGAGCGGCGTCCGGATCGGCGGGCCTTCATCGGGCAGCTGGGTGAAGATCTGGCAGCCAGATATGTCATCGGTCTGGGTTGGTCCGTCCTGGAACGGAATTGGCGTTGTCGGTATGGCGAGATCGATCTGATCGCCAACGACAACGATGACTTTGACCCGACGCTGGTCGTCGTCGAGGTCAAGACGAGGGCCAGTCGGGTGTTCGGCGATCCCGCGCAGGCGGTGACCGCCGACAAGTTGTCGCGCCTGCGCCGATTGACACGGATCTGGCTCACCGAGCAGGAGATGTACTGGCCGTCCATCCGATTCGACGTGATCTCGGTACAACTCGATTCACGCTATCCCGATCGCACAGAGTTCGCTGCGTTGCGCCACCACAGTGGCGTATTCGAGTAGGGACGTGCGATGTCGTTGGGGCGTTGTCATTCGGTTGGTCTGAACGCTTTTGAGGCAGGCGTGATCGAGGTGCAGGCATCTCTGAGTCAGGGGTTGCCGGGCTTTTCGTTGTCGGGCAACGTCGATTCGTCGTTGCGAGAGGCGCGCGACCGGGTGCGGGCCGCCATCTCGAATTCGGGGGTCAAGTTCCCCGAGAAGAAGGTGACGGTCAACCTGGCGCCCGCGGAGATGCCCAAGAGCGGGTCGGGACACGATCTGGCCCTTGCAGTTTCGATACTTGCCGCGACGGACGCTGTTCCCACGTCGAGGTTGGGCGGGACGATCTTTCTGGGCGAGCTGGCGCTCGACGGACGTCTCCGTCCGGTGCGCGGCGTGCTTCCGGCGGTGATCGAGGCGCGCAACGCGGGTTTCGCTCGTGCAGTCGTGCCGATCGAGTCGGTTGGTGAGGCGACCCTCGTGCGCGATATCGAGGTCGGCGGCGCGCATTCGCTGTCTGAGGTGGCCTCGTGGCTGCGCGGCGAGTGTGTGCTGGACACGGTGTGTGAGATCAAGGCGCTCCCCGCGGATCCGATCGCCGACATGGCCGATGTGATCGGTCAGAGCGAGGCGCGCCACGTACTCGAAATCGCTGCTGCCGGTGCACATCACGTCATGATGACCGGCCCACCGGGTATCGGGAAGACGATGCTGGCCCGCCGACTTCCGGGCATTCTCCCGCCCCTCGAGGAGGAGGAATCACTGGAGGTCACCGCACTTCACTCGATCGCGGGACGGTTGCGTCCGGGCCAGCCGCTGATCACGTCGCCACCGTTTGTGGCCCCACACCACAGCACCTCGACCACAGCCCTGGTCGGTGGCGGTACCGGCATCGCGCGGCCCGGAGCGGTATCGCTGGCACATCGAGGAATTCTCTTCCTCGATGAGTGTGCCGAGATGGGGCCCAAAGTGCTTGACTCCCTGCGACAACCACTCGAAGAGGGGGAGGTGCGGATCAGTCGTCGCGACGGGGTTGCCACCTATCCGGCGCGCTTCCAGCTGCTTCTCGCCGCGAATCCGTGTGCCTGTGCCCCGGTGCACGACGTCGACTGTGTCTGCAGCGCGGTCGTGCGGCGGCGCTATCTGGGCAAGCTGTCCGGACCGCTGATGGACCGTGTCGATCTGCGGGTGCAGATGGAGCCGCCGGGAAACGCCGCGCTGATGATGGCAGCGGAGGAGTCGAGCGCCGACATCCGGGCAAGGGTGACCGCCGCTCGTTCCGCGGCAATAGAACGATGGCGTGAACACGGCTGGCGTACCAACTCCGAAGTGCCCGGTTCGGCACTGCGACAACAGTTTCGGCTGTCACCCAAGGCCCTTCGGCCCGTCGACGTCTGTGTTCGGGAGGGGCGCGTGACAACGCGGGGCGTCGATCGGGCTTTGCGGGTCGCGTGGACTTTGGCCGACTTGCGCGGTGGCGAAGTACCGACCGAAACCGATGTGGCGCAAGCACTTCTGTACCGAGACCGAGGGGGATTTCGATGACCGTGTACGCCGACACCCACCACAACGATGAGCTGCTGCGTGCGTGGGCCTATCTGAGTGCTGTGGCCGAACCTCCGTGTTCTTCCATCCGACATCTCGTCGACGACATCGGAGCAGAGGCCGCGGCCGACGCCATTCGTCGTCGACGGGTACCGAGCGGTCACGAGGCGGTTCTGGGTCCGACAAGCGCTCGAGCCGAGAGTTGCACTCCCGCCAAGGATCTCGACACCGCGCACGCGGTTGATGCTCGCTTGATCACGTCCGACGACTCCGAATGGCCCGCCTGGTCGTTGCTTCCGTTGACGCGACTCGAGCCGAATGTGCACGGCGACGAACCCATCGCACTCTGGGTGCGCGGCCCAGCGCGCCTCGACGACGTCGCGGCCGCTTCGATTGCGCTCGTCGGATCGCGAGCGGCGTCGTCGTACGGCGAGCACGTCACCGGGAAGCTCTCCAGCGAGCTGTGTGCGCAGGGGTGGGCTGTTGTCTCGGGTGGTGCCTATGGCGTCGACGGCGCCGCGCATCGTGCCGCGCTCGCATCGGCAGGCATCACCGTGGCGGTCCTTGCCTGCGGGATCGACCGTGACTATCCGGCGGGACATGCCCGGCTGCTTGCCGAGATCGCGAGCAGTGGAGCCGTGGTGTCCGAGTACGCTCCGGGCACCACGGCCGCACGGCACCGGTTCCTCACGAGAAATCGGTTGGTCGCGGCGCTGTCGTCGGCAACGGTTGTCGTCGAGGCGGGTAAGAGATCGGGCGCCGCGAACACGGCGGCATGGGCACGCACGATCGACCGCCCGGTCGGCGCCGTTCCGGGACCGGTCACCTCGGCGACGTCGGTGGGCTGCCATCGCCTGATCGCCGATGGGCTCGGCGTGCTCGTGACCGACGCGGCGTCGGTCATCACACTGGCGGTACCCGACGGAGGCGGCGACCCCGGACGCGGTCGCGACAGGCCCACCGACACGCTGACCGACGACGAAAAGCGGGTCCACGACGCGATTCCCGGTCAGGGGAGTGCAACGATCACCGAGATCTCGTTCGCCGCGGGCCTCGACGTCGGTATCGTTCGTGCTGCGCTCGCGGGACTGGAGATTGCAGGTCTGATCGCCGGCGACGGTGCGGGATGGAGACTCGCGATTTAGGTAACCCTAATTCGAGTGGCGTAAGCTGGAACGCATTAGGAGGTTTCATGGCAAAGCGCGTGAATTCGATGACGGTGCTCCGGCGAGAGCAGATCACACCCCACATGGTGAGGCTCTATCTGGGTGGTGACGGCTTCGGCGATTTCGCCGTGGCACTACCGCCACGGGACGAGCGCGACACCGACATGTACGTGAAGTTGATCTTCATGCCCGACGGTGTCGACTTCCCGGACGACTTCGACCCGAGGGCGTCGCGGTCGCTACCGCCGGAACAGCAGCCCGTGTTGCGCACGTACACCATTCGCACTGTCGACGAGGACGCGCGCGAGATCGCAATCGACTTCGTGGTGCACGGCGACGAGGGCATCGCCGGTCCCTGGGCCGCGACGGTTACTCCCGGTTCCACCGTGCACTTCCTCGGTCCGGGTAGTGGCTACCGCCCCGACAACGACGCCGCATGGCACCTGCTGGCCGCGGACGAAGCAGGCCTTCCCGCGCTGGCCGCGGCCGTCGAGTCGTTGCCCGAGGGTGCGATCGCGAAAGCGTTCATCGAGGTCGCAGGCCCCGACGATGAGGTTCCGCTCGACGTACCGTCCGGCGTGCAGATCACCTGGGTCCATCGCGGCGGTCCTGCGGGCGAGGTGTCCGACGACCGCGCGGGCGACAACGCCCCGCTGATCGCGGCGGTGCGCGAGACCGACTGGCTCGACGGCGAACCGCACGTCTTCATCCACGGCGAGGCGCAGGCCGTCATGCACAACCTGCGCGGCTATGTGCGCAAGGAGCGTGGCGTGAGCGCAGCGAGGGCGTCGATTTCCGGCTACTGGCGACGGGGCCGTACGGAAGAGGGTTTCCGGCAGTGGAAGTCCGATCTGCGTGCCGAGGAGGAGGGGGCGGGCGTCAACGGTTGAAGAGCGACGGCCGGTCGGGTGGCCGGACAGCTGTCCCGCCTGCGCGGCAGCCGTTGACGCAGGGGTCAGAGCCCCGAACGCCAAGGCGAGGATCTGACCCGGTAACGATCAGACCTCGTGACGACCCGCCCCCGTGACCATCTGACCCAATGACGATCTGACAACGACGCGCGTGTGCGGTTGCGTACACGCGCGTCGTTCGTTGTCATCGATCGATGACCATGTCCGTGCTCGACGACTTCGCCGACCATCTGCGACACGAGCGCGGCCGCAGTGAGCACACCATCCGCGCGTACCTGTCGGATGTGCGAGGCCTGATCGCGTTCGCGGGCGCCAGAGGAGTTCCCGTCGGCGACATCGATCTGGCACTACTGAGGTCCTGGCTGGCCGAACACACTCGGCGCGGCGCGGCCCGAACCACCGTCGCGCGTCAGGTGTCGTCGGCAAAGACGTTCTGCGCCTGGGCCTCCAGAGAACAGATACTCGGCGACGATCCGTCGACCCGACTGCAGGCACCCAAAGCACATCGCACACTGCCACCGATCCTCGCGCCCGACGAGGCGGCCGCCGCGATTGCCGCTGCGGGGAAGCAGAGCCCCGCATCGGAGACCGATGCCGACGGAGGCGAAGAAGCCGTGTCGCTTCGCGAGAGCGACGAGCCCCTTGCGCTGCGAGACATCGCGATTCTGGAGTTGTTGTACGCCACGGGGATTCGCGTCGGCGAGTTGTGCGGGCTGAACATTGCGGACATCGATGGCCACCGCCGGGTGGTGCGCGTGATCGGGAAGGGCAACAAAGAGCGCACGGTGCCCTACGGGGCGCCAGCGGCGAAAGCCGTGGCCCGCTGGCTAAGCGACGGACGACCGTCGTTGGTGGGTCCACGATCAGGAGAAGCGCTGTTACTCGGTGCGCGCGGCGGACGCCTCGATCAGCGCATGGCTCGCAGCGTCGTGCACCGGGCCGTCGAGGCCGCGGGCGGGCCGTCGATGGGGCCACACGGTCTCCGACATTCCGCCGCGACCCACCTCCTCGAGGGCGGGGCCGATCTCCGTGTGGTGCAGGAACTCCTCGGCCACGCGTCGTTGGCGACGACGCAGCTCTACACGCACGTCAGCGTCGAACGTCTGCGTGCGGCCCACCGTCAGGCGCATCCGCGGGCGTGATCCGGGAGAATCCCGAAAAGCCTTGGCGCGTCAGCCGTCGAGCGGTTTGAGGCGCACCCGTACCGCTCCGAGTAGTCCGAGCGGGTCGACGTAGTCGGCGCTGCGCCCCGCGCCGCGTCGTGCGCCCCAATGCACGCAGGCGGTCGTCGGACATCCGGGGTGTCCGCCAAGCGCTGTCCCAATGGATGCCCCGCGCCTCACACGATCTCCGCGCCGAACCGTGGGGCGGACCGGCTCGTAGGTGGTGATCAGGCCGTCGGCATGCTGGATCGACACCGTCGACTTGCCGCCGACCTCGCCCGCGAACCGGACCACCCCGTCGCCTGCCGCGAGAACCGGCGTGCCCTCGACGACGGCGAGGTCGACGCCACGGTGGCCGGCGTGCCACCGCTGATCCGGCTCGTCGAATCCGGTGACCACCGTCGGCTTGGGAGCGAGCGGCGCGGTGTAGGTGGGCGGACGGGCGGCGGCAAGCGATGGAACGCCCAGCAGAAGTGCGCTGGTCAGGGCGATGTCGGTGAGGACGACGAGCAGTCGTCGAACAATCGGGAGGCGCCCGGTTAGGTCGTCGGAGTGTGAGTTGGTCGGCTCGTCGTCGGTGGTCGTGTCGACTCTGTGGGTGTCCATGCCGACTCTGACGCGCGCGCGACGCGGAAAGCTCCCTTGCCGCGAAAGAATTCTTCAAAGGTGGGCCGTACAGGAGGCGTTTTGGGTTCTGAACTGCGGCGGCGTAAGCTGATGGGGCATCTCATCCGCGGATGAGGTGACTTCGCGCGCCTGCATCAGGCAATGCACCACGGCGACCACGGTCGCGTGTGAGAGCCGACAAACTCGCGCGGGCGGTCCCGGACACCCGGGTCCGCGCGACGCAGGCGCCAGGATCGCCATCACCCGATGGCGATATCAACTGCACACAAAGGATAGATGACTCATGGCTGTCGTAACCATGAAGCAGCTGCTCGACAGCGGCGCACACTTCGGGCATCAGACCCGCCGTTGGAACCCGAAGATGAAGCGATTCATCTTCACCGACCGCAACGGCATCTACATCATCGATCTACAGCAGACGCTGACCTACATCGACAAGGCCTACGAGTTCGTGAAGGAGACCGTCGCCCACGGCGGCACCATCCTGTTCGTCGGCACCAAGAAGCAGGCTCAGGAGTCGATCGCCGCTGAGGCCACCCGCGTCGGCATGCCGTACGTGAACCAGCGCTGGCTCGGCGGCATGCTCACCAACTTCCAGACCGTCCACAAGCGTCTGCAGCGTCTCAAGGAACTCGAGACCATGGAGCAGACCGGCGGTTTCGAGGGTCGCACCAAGAAAGAAATCCTGATGCTGACCCGCGAGAAGAACAAGCTCGAGCGGACACTCGGCGGTATCCGGGATATGGCCAAGGTGCCTTCTGCCATTTGGGTGGTGGACACCAACAAGGAGCACATTGCTGTCGGTGAGGCACGCAAGCTCAACATCCCGGTCATCGCGATCCTCGACACCAACTGCGATCCCGACCTCGTCGACTACCCGATCCCGGGTAACGACGACGCGATCCGCAGTGCTGCACTGCTCACCCGCGTCGTGGCTTCGGCCGTCGCCGAGGGTGTTCAGGCTCGCGCAGGCCAGGCATCCTCGGACGCCAAGCCCGACGCCGCCGCAGGCGAGCCGCTCGCCGAGTGGGAGCAGGAACTGCTGACCCAGGCTGCCGCACCGGCAGCAGAGGTTGCTGCCGAGGCTCCCGCCGCAACGGAGCCGCCCGCTACCGCCTGACGCGCGTAGCCGATAGCCACCGGCGGGTGCTCGCAGGATCCCTCCGGATTCTGCGAGCACCCGCACCGTTTAACCCACTTGAAGGAGGCTCGCCAACGATGGCGAACTACACCGCAGCCGATGTGAAGCGTCTCCGTGAGCTCACCGGTTCAGGCATGTTGGACTGCAAGAAGGCCCTCGAGAACAACGACGGCGACTTCGACAAGGCTGTCGAGGAGCTCCGTATCAAGGGTGCCAAGGACGTGGGCAAGCGCGCAGAGCGCTCCACCGCCGAAGGCCTCGTCGCCGCCAAGGGTGGCGCGATGATCGAGCTCAACTCCGAGACAGACTTCGTCGCGAAGAACGCCGAGTTCCAGGCGCTCGCCGACCAGGTTCTCGATTCCGCTCTGGTCGCAAAGACCAGCGACATCGAGGAGCTCAAGGCAGCCAAGCTCGGTGACGGCACCGTCGCCGATGCCGTGCAGGCGCTCTCGGCCAAGATCGGCGAGAAGCTCGAACTGCGTCGTGTCGTCTACTACGACGGACCCGTCGCCGTGTACCTGCACAAGCGTGCATCCGACCTGCCTCCCGCCGTCGGCGTTCTCGTGTCGTACGACGGCGACGGCGATGCCGCTGCCGAGGCCGCGCGCAATGCCGCACAGCAGGTTGCCGCTCTCAAGGCGCGTTACGCCACTCGCGACGAGGTCCCCGCTGACGTCGTCGAGAACGAGCGTCGTATCGCCGAGGAGACCGCCAAGGCAGAAGGCAAGCCGGAGAAGGCTCTGCCGAAGATCGTCGAAGGCCGTCTGACCGGATTCTTCAAGGATTCGGTCCTCATCGACCAGCCGTTCGTGAAGGACTCCAAGAAGACCGTCAAGAACGTTCTCGACGAGGCGGGCGCCACCGTCAAGGCGTTCACCCGCTTCGAGGTCGGCCAGTCCTAAAGCACTAGCGCCAACTGAAGGCGTAAGGCACGACCACCAACGCCCGCATCCGAAATCGGATGCGGGCGTTGGTGTTTCGTGAGCCGTCCTGCTTGTTGGTTGCGGCAGTCTTTTGGTTGCTACCGACTGTTGGGCGCTACTGCGGCTGTTGGTCGCCACTGCGACGCCCGAGCGCGAGCGACAGCACAGCGATCACACAGCCGAGGATCGCGAGCACCCAGAGGGTCGCGCGGAATGCGCCCATGAAACTCTGTGCCGCGACGTGCCGGCCCGCTGTCTTGAGTTCCGGCGCCGCCTGCCTTGCGACAGTGGCGGCCACGCCCTGCTGGGCAGACCCCGACGTCGAGCAACCCGGTGCGGGAGTTTCGGGATGCGCCGAGCTCAGTTGAGCCGACGCGCAGTCGGCGAAACGGTCGGCCACCGCACCGCGGAACATCGGGTCGACGTCGGTGTTCTCGAGCGCTGCAGACAATCCGGCGCGCGCGGCGGGAACCGCCTCGACCGACTGGGCCGAGACCTGACCGAAGAAGAAGATCGTGACCACGGCCAGTCCGATCGAGGCGCCGATCTGCTGCACCGTCGGTACACAGCCCGACGCGGAGCCGATGTTCTGGTCGTTCGTGTCGGAGAGGATCGCCGTCTGCAGTGGAGCGATGAAGAATCCCGTGCCGATACCGCCGACGACGAGCGGCGCGATGACGGCCGCCACCGACAAGGACGCGGTCTGTGGCTCCAATTCTGCTGCGAGCCAGGCGAGTCCCGCCGACAAGATCAGGACACCGAGGCACAGTGTGCGTGCCGGCCCGAGCCGACGAACCACAAGCGGCGAACCGACGGAACCCGCGGCCGCCCCGATCGCGAATGGAAGTGCGAGCAGCCCGGTGCGCAACGCCGAATAGCCGAGGCCGAACTGGGTCGCGACCGACACCGTGAAAAAGAACCCCGCGAAGACGCTGAAGAACAGCAGCGAGAGAAGCAGCCCCACGGAGAATCGTCGAGACGCGAAGAGATCGAGTCGGAGCAGGGGAGCGCCTCCGCTGCGGAGCAGACGACGTTCGACGACGACGAACAGGCCCAACAGGACCACTGCCGCACCCATCATGGCCCACAGACGCGGTGGCCAGTTCTGCTCGCGGCCCGCCGCCAGCGGGTAGAGCAGCAGGAACAGGCCGGCGGTCGACAGCGCCACACCGACCAGATCGAGCCGCGGCGGGTCGGCGTCGCGCATCTGCGGAAGTCGACGGCCCGCGAGCACGCATGCCACGATGCCGATCGGAACATTGACGAAGAAGATCGCGCGCCATCCCCAACCGAACAGATCCCCGGTCACCAGGAGTCCGCCGAGGACCGGTCCCAACATGGCCGCCAGTCCCGCGACCGCGCCGTAGATGCCGAAGACCGCGCCGTGGCGCGACTTGGGGAACAGCGCAGCGATCAGCGCCAACGTCTGTGCCGACATCAGCGCTGCGCTCATGCCCTGGGCGCCGCGGCAGATGATCAGCTCGAGCGGGCTGCGGGCCAGGCCGCACAGCACGGACGTGACCGTGAACGCGACCATCGCGAAGATGAACATGCGACGTCGACCGAGGCGACCACCCAGCGTCGCAGCAGTCAGGAGCGTGCATGCGAAGGCCAGCGTGTACACGCTCAGGACGAACAACTGCTCCGACGTCGACGCGCCGAGGTCGACGGTGAGGTCGGGGAGCGCGATGTTGACGATCGTCGTGTCCAGCATCTGCATGAACACGCCGAGGAGGCACCCTGCCAGCGCGAGCCACGCGGCCCGCGTCGGTGTGTCGGGTGCCGCATTCGACGACACCATAGGGGTGGTGTTGGCAGCCACGCGGCTACGACCGATCAGTTCGCGGCGGCTGGTTCGGGCCGGTAATCGCCCTGGTCGGCCACTGCTCGCATGATCTTCTTGACCTTCTCGGTGTAGAGCGCGAGCGAGTCGCGGCCCTCGTCGGTGTCGGGGAACAGGAAGGTCATCGACGTCTGATCGTTGAACCTGTTGACCCACATGAAGACCTCTTCGCTACTGCCGCGATTGCCGTAGAGACAGCCGTTGATGGCATCGAAGAGGTCGACTCCGGGAAGCTTGCGGACGTCGATGTAGGAGAACATCGGCACCGTCCACCCCACGGGGATGTCGACGGCGTCGTCGTCGGAGACCAACTGCGCCACCCGGTGCAGCGACACGTCGGTCAGATCCTTGCCAGCCTTGTAGCTCTGTCCTGCCAGGGCTGCGACATCGGTGAAGTTGGCACCGGGCGCGACCGCGATCGGCACGGGAATGAGGCTGGTGAACCATCCGACGGAGTTCAGTTCGGGACCGACGGCACGGGTGCTCTTCGGTGTCATCGCGAGATACTCTGCGGCACCGGTGAACTCGCAGTACGCAATGGCGGCCACCGCGAGGAGCCCCGCGGTCATGTTGGCGCCGTTCTCCTTGCAGATCTTCTCGAATCGTTGAGCGGCCGACTCGTCGAAGACGCTCTCCGTCAGATGCCCACTGCGTGTATAGCCCTCGGATTCCGTGCCCAGCGGCAGTGGGAAGTGTGGTAGTTCGCCATCATTGTTCCGGATCAATTCGATCCACCGGCGCACCTCGGGTGACTGCGCGGTCAGGTCGCGAGAGACGCTGCGCTCATGCTCGCAGTAACGGAGATAGCTACCTATCTCGGGAACCGGGTTCTTGAGTCCGAATGCTTCATTGGAATACAGGGTGATCAGTTCGACGCATGTCAGCGCCTGCGAAATACCGTCCGTATTGAGATGGTCGACGGCTGCGTAGAGGGTAAAGCCGCCATCCCATTCGATTGTTCCGAATGTGAAACAGTTCCAGTGAAATGGACCCGGTGTGATGTCCGAAATGAGAGCCCGGATCTCTTCTGCCGTCCCGACGGTGCCGTGGTCGGTCGCCGACAGCTCGACGATCTCGGGATCGACGACGTGCCGGGCGATCGATCCGTCCTTCTCCGCCGAGAACCAGGAGAGGTAGGTGTCGTGTCTGCGCAGGAAAGTCGTGACCGCACGCTCGAGTGCGCCTCGATCAAGAGGCGTCTGGAAGTCGAAGGCTTCCAGACAAAGTCGCGAGAAACGGAATCCGGCGGACTCGTTGCGCAGTGCGGCTTTGAGGTATTCCTCTTGCTGATGTGACGCGGGTACCGGATGAACTGGTGCCTGTGCTCCTGCGGCGATTGCCTCGGGGGAGAGTGTCCAGCTCGTCACCGTTCCTACGCGGGGCTGCCACTCATCGATCAGGCCGAACTTGACCATCAGGTAATACCTCAATTCACTCTGGCGGTGGATGAGTGTGGACCCCGATTTCCCCTCACCTCACGACGGAAAATGACACGTCATGCAATATTGCAGCGACGGTACCGTAACAGGCTAATTGCCGCAATTGGCGGGGTGGCCTCTGGTGGGCAGTGAAAACCGTTGTCAGTCAAGTGAACTGAAGTGAGTCAAAAGACCAACACGTACATTTTCGCGACCGTGGGTATTGGGTCAAAAGACCAACTTTCCGGTCTTTCTTCAATTGGTGGACAACCAGTTATCGCGTACGGCACACTGCCGCATCGGGGGTCCTTCGCCGTTTATTTCGTGATCACAGATGTTCCGACTGCGAAGCGGGTGTCACGCGCGGGGCGAGGTGAAAGTCGGGTCGTGTTGATTCGAGTCGCGAGCGTGTGCATGGCCGGCGGCGATGGTCGCGGTAGGTGCCAGATGGTGAATGTGGGGAGATTCGAGTGAAGTCAGCAAGGCTGAACGCCGACGTGGCGGCGTGTCGTGACAGGGCGCGCAGCAGACGCGCCCTGCGCACATGTGTCGTCGCGATCGCATCCGCGGCGTGTGCGCTCAGCGGCGCCGTTGTCGCGGGGCCGGAGGCGTCGGCCGAGCAGGGCGGAGCCCGCATCGTGTCGGAGAACGTCGTTGCTCCGACTGAGATCGACGTCGAGGTGGCTTCACCTGCGATGCGACGTCCGGTTCCGGTGAAAGTCATTCCCGCACGTAGCGGCGCGGCAGCTCCCACGCTCTACCTACTCAACGGTGCCGCGGGCGGCGAAGGTGGCAGCAGTTGGTTCGACCAGACCGATATCCGGACTTTCTTTGCGCACGAGGATGTGAACGTGGTCGTGCCGATGGGTGGTGCGGCGAGTTACTTCACCGATTGGCAGCGCACCGATCCCAAGCTGGGTGTGCAGAAATGGGCCACCTTCCTCACCGAGGAGCTTCCCTCGGTCGTCGACAAGCGGTTCAACGGCAACGGCCGCAATGCCATCGCCGGGATCTCCATGGCCGGTACATCGGTGTTCCAGCTGTCACTGCACGCGCCGACGCTGTATCGCGCACTCGGGTCGTTCAGCGGTTGTGCCCAGACCAGCGATCCGGCAGGCCAGGCGGCGGTTCGGTTGGTCGTGGAAGGCCGCGGTGGCGGCAACACGGTGAACATGTGGGGTCCGCCGACGGCTCCGGCGTGGCGCGACAACGATCCCTACCTGCACGTCGAGCAGTTCCGGGGCAAGTCCGTCTACGTCTCCAACGGTTCGGGAGTGCCCGGTCGCTACGACACGATCAACGGTCCCGGCATCGACGGCAACGGGCAGAAGCTCGCCGAGCAGGTCGCTGTCGGCGCGGTCATCGAGACGGCAACCGATCAGTGTTCGCGGAACCTGGAGCGGCGGATGCGCGAGTTGGGCGTACCCGCGACCTTCCACTTCTATGAGGGCGGTACCCACGCCTGGCCGTACTGGCAGGACGAGCTGCACCGGGCATGGCCGCAGTTCAAGGCGGCGCTGACGCGATGAGCGGGCAGCACTCGGTCAACGCGGCGTCGAATGCCGACGCTGCGTCGTCGATGACGATTTCGACGTCGGAGGGGTCGGCCACCTGGCTGGAGTCCAACACGTGGGAACGTCCTGATTTCTCGGTCGAGGAACTCGTCGAAGCGAAAGCCGGGCGGACGATCTCCGTCGTCCTGCCTGCCCTCAACGAAGAACGGACGGTCGGCAGCGTCGTCGAAGCCATCCTGCCGCTGGTCGGCACGTTGGTCGACGAGCTCGTGGTGGTCGACTCCGGGTCCACCGATTCGACGATCGAGGTCGCGCGTGCGGCCGGAGCAAGGGTGGAGACGCGGGAGTCCGCACTCGAGGGCATCCCGGTTGCCGACGGGAAGGGTGAGGTGCTGTGGCGTTCGTTGGCGACGACGACCGGCGACCTCGTCGCGTTCGTCGACAGCGACCTCGTCGACCCGGATCCGACGTATGTGCCCAAGCTGGTCGGACCGCTCCTCACCACGCCCGACCTGCAGCTGGTGAAGGGCTACTACCGGCGTCCCCTCATGGGCGTCGACGGGGTCGATCCGTCGGGCGGGGGACGGGTCACCGAGCTCACCGTGCGGCCGCTGATCGCGGCATTGTGTCCGCAACTGTGCGGGTTGATACAGCCGCTCGCGGGTGAGTACGCCGCGACACGAGAACTGCTGACCTCCATCCCGTTCGCCCCCGGTTACGGAGTCGAGATCGGAATCGTGCTCGACACCCTTGCCCGCCACGGCATCGATGCCATCGGTCAGGTCAACCTCGGGCTGCGGATACATCGCAATCGTCCCCTTCACGAACTGGGGCCGATGTCCCGTCAGATCGTCGCAGCATTCCTGTCGCGAGTGGGTATCGCGGATTCCGGGAGCCCACTTGTCGCGTTCGTGATGGAGGGCGACGGTGTGCACAGTCCACGTCGGTCGTATCCGGTCCTCGACGACAGGCCTGCGTTGCGGAGCCTGTTCGCGGCCGCTCATCGGCGCTGAGCTGCTCGTTCACCTCCACGTCACTCTGTGTTGACCTGTCGTGCCCGCGTCGGCAGGGTCCGAGTCGCGCTCGACCGGAGTGCCGATCGGCGACCGCGATCACGAGGACCGCGACGTCCCCATAAGATGGATGAGGCGAACCGACGAGTTGAGGATGTTGATGAGCGAAACCCCCGAGTCCCAGGAATCCGCACGACCGGGCTACCACCGCGTACTGCTGAAGCTCGGCGGCGAGATGTTCGGGGGTGGTCAGGTCGGTCTCGATCCCGACGTGCTGAGCACCGTCGCAGATCAGATCGCCGAGGTGGTCACTTCGGGCGTCCAGGTCGCAGTCGTCATCGGCGGAGGCAACTTCTTCCGAGGTGCCGAACTCCAGCAACGCGGCCTCGACCGTGCCCGATCCGACTACATGGGCATGTTGGGTACGGTGATGAACTGCCTCGCGCTTCAGGACTTCCTGGAGAAGCGCGGGATCAGCACCCGCGTGCAGACGGCGATCACGATGGGCCAGGTCGCTGAGCCCTACCTCCCGCTGCGTGCCCAGCGCCACCTCGAAAAGGGTCGCGTCGTGATCTTCGGTGCCGGCATGGGTATGCCGTACTTCTCGACGGACACGACCGCTGCTCAGCGTGCGCTGGAGATCAAGGCAGAGGTCGTGCTCATGGCGAAGGCTGTCGACGGCGTGTACAGCGACGACCCGCGCACCAACCCCGACGCGACGCTGTATCGCGAGGTCACCCACCGCGAGGTACTCGACAAGGAGCTCAAGGTCGCCGACGCGACCGCGTTCAGTCTCTGTATGGACAACAAGATGCCGATGCTCGTGTTCAATCTCTTGGAGAAGGGAAACATCGCGCGTGCGGTGGCCGGCGAGCGTATTGGCACACTGGTCAGCACATAGGCCGACGGGGCCAACCCCCGACGCGGCGAGCGCGGTACGGACGAGAACCGGCAACAACGACGAGGACCAGGAATCGACATGATTGACGACGCATTGTTCGACGCCGAGGAGAAGATGGAGAAGGCTGTCGGCGTGGCGCGCGAGGACATGGGGTCCATTCGGACCGGTCGCGCGAATCCCTCGATGTTCAACAAGATCCACATCGAGTACTACGGCGCTTTGACCCCCGTCACCCAGGTCGCGTCGATCACGACGCCGGAAGCCCGATTGGTCGTCATCAAGCCGTACGAGCCGTCGAGTCTGCGTGACATCGAGACCGCGATCCGCAATTCCGACCTCGGCGTGAACCCGACCAACGACGGAAACCTGATCCGCGTCGCCATTCCGCAGCTCACCGAGGACCGCCGCAAGGAGCTCGTGAAGCAGGCGAAGGGCAAGGGCGAGGACGCCAAGGTCGCGATCCGCAACATCCGCCGCAAAACCGTCGACGAGCTCAAGCGCATCCAGAAAGACGGCGAGGCGGGCGAGGACGAGGTGTCGCGCGCCGAGAAGGAGCTCGACAAGACGACCGCAGGCTATGTGCACCAGGTCGACGAGCTGGTCAAGCACAAGGAATCCGAATTGCTCGAGGTGTGACCGAGGAGCCGACACATCCCATGTCCGACGATTCAGCGACGAATCACGACGACGACGGCAGTACGGCCAAGGCGGAGGAGACGACGACCGAGGCGGAGCCGAAGAAGTCGCGCGCGGGGCGTGATCTCCCGGCAGCCCTCGGGGTTGGGTTTTCCCTTGGTATCGGGATCATTCTGATCCTGCTGTTCGCGCCGAAACTCTGGTATGTCGTCGTCGCGGTGGCGTTCGCGATCGCGACGTGGGAGGTGGCCAAGCGCCTGCGTGACGGCGGTTACGACGTTGCGTTGCCGCCGCTGCTCGTCGGCGGGCAGGCGATCATCTGGTCGAGCTGGCCGTGGGGGACGACCGGCGTCCTGGTGGCGTTCGTGGGCACGCTCCTGGTGCTGATGGTGTGGATGTTGTTGGCGCAGGGCATCAATCACGCGCCGGTGAACTATCTGAAGAACCTGTCGGTGAGCGTGCTGGTGCTCGCCTGGCTACCTCTGCTGGCGTCGTTCGGCGCGATGATGGTCGTCCAGGACCACGGCGCCGCTCGCGTCGCCACCCTGATGGTTGTCGTGGTCTGCTCCGACGTCGGCGGTTACGCGGCCGGCGTGCTCTTCGGCAAGCATCCCATGGCACCGGCAATCAGCCCGAAGAAGTCGTGGGAGGGCCTCGGGGGTTCGCTGGTTGTGGGCACTGCGGGTGCGATCGGCTGTGTGGTGGGGCTGCTCGACAGCCAGTGGTGGATCGGACTGATCCTCGGGCCTGTTCTCGTGGTCTGCGCGACGCTCGGCGATCTCGTCGAGTCCCAGATCAAACGCGACCTCGGCATCAAGGACATGGGCACGCTGTTGCCGGGTCACGGCGGGATCATGGATCGCCTCGACTCGCTGCTTCCCTCGGCATTCATCGTGTGGTGCGTGCTCACCGCACTGCTCTGACCGCCTTCGCCGCGACGTCGTGTCAGTGGTCCCATGGGGGCCTTTCAGCCCGGGCCGGCGATCGCGAGTAGGTGGTCGCGCGCGAATTTCTCGACGTCGTCGTAGTTCGCCAGCGGCACGCGCACCTCGGGCGTCAGCAGGATGGAATGTGTGATGCGCACCAGGATCTCCGCGCGTGACGCCAACTCGTCGTCGTCGAGCGCGACGTCAGGGGTGCGCAGGATGTCGGCGGTTGCCTCCACGGCGGCCGCGAGGATGAACGATCCGTTGAGCGTCAACTGTTCGAGCACCGACGCGGGCTCGAGTTCGAGGAGCCGATTCCACACCGGGTTGCCCCGTACGGTCGTCACCGTGGTGGCGAATGCGGTGACCACCCTGTCGGCGTAGGTATCCGCTGCGTCGGCTGCGGCGCGTACGTCGGCGAACAGGCGCGTCGCCTCGCGGATCAGGACCGCGGTCAGGACCTCGTTGCGCCCGCCGATCCGGCGGTAGACGGTGACACGTCCGACGCCCGCTCGCTTGGCGATGTCGTCAACCGTTGCACGACGAATCCCGATATCGGCGAAGACGTCGAGCGCGGCGTCGAGGATCGGGTCGGATGCGGCGTCGACGCCCGCCCCCGCGGTGAACAGACCGAACGCGGACATGGTGTCAGCGTAAACGACATCCGGCTATTGAAACACTGAATCAAGATGTGTTTCACTGTTCGCGTCAGGGAGGTGACGTGACTCACGCAGGCGTCGCCCCGAGTTGGCACGACGAGGAGGGGCCGTGACGAACGCACAGCCACAGGAGCAGGCGCAGGAGCAGGCACACCGGGCGCGCACACACGAGTACGACGAGGAAGCGTTGGCGATCAACGCACGTCCCGTTCGGTTCGACTGGAGCGGAGTGCCACTGGAGTACATACCCGGCGAGCCGTACGCGACGCACTTCTGGAACGTCATGCACCTGGTTCTGCCCGAGGGTGAACGGGCCATGGCCGACGTGTTCGCGCAGGCACTTGTGCTGATCGACGACCCTCGACTACGGGAGGAGGTCGTCGGATTCGTCGGTCAGGAGGCCACGCACGCGTCGTCGCACGAGGGGTTCCGAAAGTACCTGATCGCCAACGGGGTCGAGATCGGGCCGGTCATGGCACGCATCGAATTCGCGGTCGAGAAGATCTTCGGCGATCATGGGATCACCGACGGCCGCGCGAGCAGGGCGTGGCTGTCGGAGCGCCTCGGAATCTACGCGGCAGCAGAGCATTTCACCGCGGTGGTGGGTGAGTGGCTGCTCGACAACAAGGCCTTCGACGACGTCGGCGTCGACCCAACCATGCTCGATCTACTCCGGTGGCACGGTGCGGAAGAACTCGAGCATCGAAACGTCGCGTTCGATGCATTCCAGCACGTCGACGGCGGTTACTTCCGTCGTGCGCGCACCGCACTGATTGCATCGACAGGGCTTGCCGCACTGTGGTTTTCGACTGCGGCGTACCTCTACCGCAACGACGCGACCATTGCTCGACGCCGCCCGTGGCCCGTGGCGTTCGCGCTTGCGGCACGTCGGCACATGATTCCCGGAATCTCGTTCCTGTTCGAGCAGATCTACCTGTACCTCCGCCCGGGGTTCCATCCGTCGAGCATGGGCGATATCGACAAAGCCGTTCGCTACCTGGCGATCTCACCTGCGGCGCGGGCGGCAGAGCAGTGAACTATCTTCCGCCACCCACCACAGACGTCGACAATCCGACGCCGGTCCTGCGTGAGATCCACCGGTTGGCGCGGGGCTATTCTCGTGTGTTCGCGCAAGCGCGTCTCGCCGACCGACTCTCGCGTCCCAATCCGGTGCGGCGGGTCGGATTCGACATGCGACTCGACGTGGTCGAGAGTGTCGAGGCGGTCGACGGGGTGCGACTCATCACGCTCGCCCGACCTGACCGATCAGCCCTGCCCATGTGGAGCCCCGGCGCACACATCGACGTGTTCACGCCGTCCGACCGTCAACGCCACTACTCGCTCACCGGCGATCCCGCCGACACCAACACCTATCGAATCGCGGCGCGGCGCATACCCGATGGAGTCGGCTCGGCGGAGATGCACGTGCTGCGAGCTGACGATCAGCTACGAATCCGGGGACCGCGCAACGCATTCAACTTCGTCGCCACCGCACAGTGTCTCTTCGTTGCGGGCGGGATCGGCATCACCCCGATCCTCGCGATGGTCCGCGAAGCACACGCGCGCGGCCTCGACTGGCACCTCGTCTACACGGGCAGGTCGCGGGCGACGATGCCGTTCCTCAACGAGCTGCTCGCGCTCGATCGCGACCGGGTGCGCGTTCACGCCGACGACGTCGACGGCCCGCCCGACATGGCCGACCTCCTCGGCGTGGGCATCGGGAGCGGCAGCGACACCGCGCCGATCTACCTGTGCGGACCGTCGAGCATGCTCGCCGCGGCGCGACGCCTCGTGGTGGAGCACGCCCCCGGACGTGAGCTACACAGCGAAAGGTTCAGTCCGCCACCGGTTGTCGACGGCTGGCCGTTCCGGATCGACTTCGCCTCGGGCGGCTCGGTCGGTGTGGCCGCAGACGAGAGCGCCCTCGCGGCGATCCGCCGTGTGCGACCCGACGTGCGCTACTCATGCCAGCAGGGCTTCTGCGGGGCGTGTCGCGTGCGGGTGCTCGCCGGTGCCGTCGAGCACCACGACCGCGTGCTGATCGGTGACGAACGCGACGATTCGATGATGATCTGCGTCTCGCGCGCAGCAGACGACCACGTTGTCGTCGACCTCTAGGAGGAACCACACAGTGCACGATTCAGCCCGACAACAGCCTGTCCACCACGATTCAGGCCGGCAAGCCCCAACCCAACACGATCCGGCCAGGCGGCACTTCCGCGTGGCGATCATCGGCGCGGGATTCGGCGGCATCGGCGCCGCGATTCGATGCTTGCAGAACGGATTCGACGACCTCGTCGTGTTCGAGCGCGCCGCAGCCGTCGGTGGAACCTGGGAGGTCAACACGTATCCCGGTGCGCAGTGCGACATCCCGTCGGTTCTGTACTCGTTCTCGTTCGCACCCAACCCGGACTGGACGCGCCTGTATCCGTTGCAGCGTGAGATCCAGGCGTACATCGCCCGGTGCGCCGCGGACTTCGGCGTCACACCCCACATCCGGTGCGGTCACGACGTCACCGATGCGTCGTGGGACGACCTCGCGCAGGTGTGGCGACTGACGGTCAACGGATCGTCGTTCACCGCTGATGTCCTCGTCGGCGCGACGGGTCCGTTCAGCGAGCCGTCCCGTCCCGACATTCCCGGACTCGACGACTTCGACGGCGACGTCTTCCACTCCGCGCAGTGGGATCACGACTGGTCGCCGACCGGCAAGCGGGTGGCCGTCATCGGAACCGGCGCATCCGCGGTGCAATTCGTGCCTCAGATGCAGCCACAGGTAGCGCATCTGACCCTGTTCCAGCGCACGCCCACGTGGATACTCCCGCATCCGGATCGGCCGATTTCGCAGCGCGTACGGACCATGTTCGCGCGGGTACCGGCCACCCAACGTGCACTGCGCGGAGCCTGCTCGCTCGTGCAGGAAATGATGGTGCCCGGCCTGGTGAGCCATCCTGCGCTACTGAAACCTGCTGCAGCACTGGGCCGGTGGCATCTGCGTCGGCAGGTGGCCGACGAGACGCTGCGGGCGGAGTTGACTCCGACATACTCCTTCGGGTGCAAGCGACCGACCTTCTCCAACAGGTACTACCCGGCGTTGACCGCACCGAACGCTGCGGTGGTCTCCGAGGCGATAGTCGGGGTACGGGCCGAGGGCATCGAGACGGCCGACGGTCGCGTCCACGAGGTCGACACCATCCTCCTCGGTACCGGCTTCAAACTCGCGGCGGGGGAGGGCTTCTCGCGCATCCACGGTGCGGACGGCCGCAGCCTGTCGCAGGTGTGGGGCAACGGCGAGATGAAGGCGTACCGCGGCACGAGCGTCGCGGGGTTCCCGAATCTCTTCATGATCCTCGGACCCAACTCGGTGGTCTATACCTCGCAGGTGGTCACCATCGAAGCGCAGGTCGACTATCTGATCGACGCTCTGAAGACCATGCGCCGGAGGGGAATCCGCAGTTTCGATGTCACACAGTCGGCCCAGGCCCGGTTTGTGAACGAGGTCGATAAAGGCCTCGAGGACTCCGTGTGGAACACCGGTGGCTGCTCGAGCTACTACCTCAGTCCGTCGGGGCGCAACTTCACGTTCTGGCCGGGTTACGTCTTCACCTTCAGGCGGGCGATGAAACACGTGAACTGGGATGACTTCGACGTCCGAACGGGCGTATCACATCGACACGGGGCGTCGCCGACGCGTGAGGCGGTGTTCGGATGAGTCGCACGGACATTCGGGGTTCGGTGGTGCTCGTCACCGGTGCGGCACAGGGCATCGGCTTGCGCACCGCGCACCGCCTCGTCGACTCCGGAGCGCAGGTGGTGCTGACCGATGTCGACGCTGCCGCATTGGAATCCGCGAGTACCGGTTTCCCCAACGAATCCGCCCACGCGGTGGAAGCTGATGTGCGCCAATTGGATTCGATGGCCGCCGCCGTCGACAAGGCAGTCGGCAGGTTCGGCCGTCTCGACCACGTTGTCGCCAACGCAGGTATCACGCCACCGACGGCGACGCTACGCGGGGTCGACCCGGCAGCCTTCGACCGCGTCGTCGACGTCAACCTGCGCGGAGTGTTCAACACCGTGCGCGCATGCATGGAGCCGGTGATCGCCGCACGTGGACACATGCAGCTGATTGCCTCGTGCGCGGCCTTCGCTCCCGGGATGGGAGGGTCGGCATACATGATCACCAAATCGGGGGTGGAACAACTCGGGCGTGCGTTGCGCATCGAACTGTCGGCGTACGGCGCCTCCGCGGGCATCGCGTACTTCGGCATCGTCGAGACCGATATGACGCGGGCGACGCTCGACGACGACCCGATCGGAAAGGAGATCGGCGGTCAACTGCCGTGGCCGCTGAATCGTCGGATCACAGCGGACGACGCCGCCACAGTCCTGGTCGACGCAATCCATTCACGAAGGGGACAGGTCGTCGCACCCCGGCAGTGGTCGGTGTACTCGGCACTTCGAGGACTCATCAATCCGCTGCTCGACGAGAAGCTCACACGCGACGCGTCGATTCATCGGATCGTCAGGCACCTCGACGACGCCGTCGCGCCGAGATCAGAGGGTGCGTGAGGTTCACGCCGCCGGTGGCGGATCCGTCGCGACCTTGGCCTTCTTCAGCGTCCGGTTGAGCTGGTACATCCGCGCGCCTCCCGCCATCGCGACGATCAACGCGCCTGCGATCGCCGCGATCAGCAGGCTGACGCCGACAGGCAGGTTGACCTCCCAGAACAGGATGTCGATGCGTTGCGATTCCAGGTTCTGCAGGATGAAGACCAGCAGCAGGATCGTGATGATCGCCCCGACTACCAGGCCTGTGAAGGCAGCGCGCGTACGCGTGTGCTCGACCTTCTCGATTTTGGTCCGCAACTCCTGCCGTTCGGCCAGTAGAGCCTGATGCTCGGTCGGGTCGACGGTTGGCGTCACGTCGGGTTCGGTCACGTCGTGGTTGGCCCTGCGCTTGTCGCCGTGGTTCATACACCCATGATGACATGCGACAATGGATTCATGACGTCATTGCCGCTCGTGTTCACCGCGCCCAAGAAGGGACTTCCGCCGACGCACTTCGCTGATCTCGATGTCGACGGTCGGCGCGCGGTCATCACTGATCTCGGCCTGCCGAAATTCCGTGCAGACCAGTTGGCTCGGCAGTACTACTCGCGGCTCAATGGCGACGTCGAGGAGATGACCGATCTTCCGGCTTCTGCGCGCGCCGCTGTCGCGGAGGCGCTGTTTCCGCAGCTGCTCACGCCTGTTCGTCATATCGCCTGCGACGACGGCAGCACACGCAAAACCCTGTGGCGCCTGCACGACGGCACCCTGCTCGAGAGCGTCCTGATGCGATACAGCGATCGCAATACCCTGTGCATCTCCAGCCAGGCTGGATGCGGAATGGCCTGCCCGTTCTGCGCGACCGGGCAGGGCGGACTCGACCGCAACCTGTCGACCGGTGAGATCGTCGATCAGGTGCGGGTGGCAGCGCGAGCGTTGCGCGACGGCGAGTTCGGCGATGCAGGCAGGCTCTCGAACGTGGTCTTCATGGGCATGGGTGAGCCCCTGGCCAACTACAAGCGCGTCGTCTCCGCTGTCCGACAGATCACCGCGCCGAGTCCGGAGGGACTTGGAATCTCTGCACGCTCGGTGACCGTGTCGACCGTCGGCCTCGCGCCCGCGATTCGACGCCTCGCCGACGAGGGATTGTCGGTGACGCTTGCGGTGTCTCTGCACACCCCGGACGACGAACTGCGCGACACCCTTGTGCCGGTCAACAATCGCTGGTCGGTGCAGGAAGTTCTCGACGCCGCCAGGTATTACGCCGACACCACCGGCCGTCGGGTCTCGATCGAGTACGCCTTGATCCGCGACGTCAACGATCAGCCGTGGCGAGCCGACATGTTGGGCAGCAAGCTACACAAGGCACTCGGGTCGCTGGTGCACGTGAACCTGATCCCGCTCAACCCGACGCCCGGCTCGCAGTGGGATGCGAGCCCGAAGGACGTCGAACGGGAGTTCGTTCGACGCGTGCGCGCGCAGGGGGTCTCGTGCACCGTGCGCGACACACGTGGGCAGGAGATCGCCGCGGCGTGCGGCCAACTCGCTGCCGAGGAGACGAGCGGTTAGACGCTCAGCTCCACTTCTTCTTCTTGAACATCTTGTAGAGCAGGATGCACGCGAGCGCGACCGCGATGACGATCAGGTAGATGTCCTCGACGTGGCCGACCTGGTTGCCGATCAGCATGAACAGCAGCGCTGCGACGCAGAACCAGCCTGCGGCGTACATCGACTTCGTCGCGGTGCCGTGCCAGCCGAACCGCGCCGAGGGTGCATCCTCGGGCTCGTGCTTCCAGCCGGTGTCGATCTGCTTGTGCTGCTCGTGCTCGACCTCGGTGCTTGCCACGGTGGCTCCTCACTGCGAAACAACTGACACTTCTGCCCAACTACAGATGTCCGACGACGATCAGTAGTAGTTCACGATGAGCATAGCGGCCGCGTCGTTGCCCCGTCGCACGGCCACGCGCGATCTGGGAGAGAATGCCGGGATGCTCCCGACGACACGCTCGCTGACCGACTACCGCACCGAGAACTACCCCCGCGACATGATCGGGTACGGACGTACCACCCCCGATCCGCAGTGGCCGGGCGACGCGAAGATCGCGGTGCAGTTCGTCCTCAACTACGAGGAGGGCAGCGAGAACAACGTCCTCGAGAATGACCGCGGCAGCGAGACCTTTCTCTCCGAGATGGTCGGTGCGCAGTCGTTTCCCAATCGGCACATGAGCATGGAGTCGCTCTACGAGTACGGCTCGCGCGCGGGGGTGTGGCGCATCCTGCGCACGTTTTCTCGACGCGGATTGCCGCTGACGATCTTCGCCGTCGCACAGGCGATGGCGCGCAATCCGGAGGTCGCGGCGGCATTCGTCGAGCGCGGCGACGAGATCGCGTGTCACGGGTATCGCTGGCTGAACTACCAGATGGTCGACGAGCACGTCGAGCGCGAGCACATGCGCGCGGCAATCGAGCTGCTGACCGAGATCACCGGGTCGCGCCCGCTCGGTTGGTACACCGGCAGAGACTCACCGAAGACGCGCGATCTGGTCGTCGAGTACGGGGGATTCGCCTACGACTCCGACAGCTACGCCGACGACCTGCCGTACTGGGTCAAGGTGCCCAGGCGCACCGCTGGTGTGATCGAGGACGTCGACCATCTCGTCGTGCCCTACACGATGGACACCAACGACATGCGGTTCGCGTCGCCCGGCGGTTTTCCCTCCGGCGAGCAGTTCTACGCACAGCTGCGTGACGCCTTCGACGTGCTCTATCGCGAGGGACTCGACGGATCACCCAAGATGTTGTCGGTAGGCCTGCACTGTCGGGTCGTCGGACGTCCGGCACGGTTGGCCGCGCTCGAGCGTTTCCTCGACCACGTGCAGTCTCACGACGGCGTCTGGATACCTCGACGCATCGAGATCGCCGAACACTGGCGAAAGGTCCACCCGCCTGCCTGAGTTGCCCGGTGAGTGACAATGGTCCGGTGAGCACACGCGTACTGATTCTCGGCTCGACCGGCTCGATAGGGGTTCAGGCCCTCGAGGTGATCGCCGAGCATCCCGACCGATTCGAGGTGGTCGGTCTCGGTGCAGGCGGCGGCAACCTCGACCTTCTGGCCGAGCAGGCGCGCTCGACCGGCCTGACAGCGGATCGGATCGCCGTCGCCGACCCGGTCGCCGCGGAGAAGCTCGCAGCTGAACTGGGCGACGGCGTCCTCGGTGGGGCGGAGGCCATGTGCAGGCTCGTCGAGAGCGTCGACGCCGACGTCGTGCTCAATGCGATCGTCGGATCGATCGGGCTGCGGCCCAGTCTCGCCACGCTGGAGTCCGGCGCTCGGTTGGCGCTCGCGAACAAGGAGTCGCTTGTCGCGGGCGGGTCACTGGTTCTCGACGCCGCATCCCCGGGGCAAATCGTCCCCGTCGACTCCGAGCATTCGGCGATCGCACAGTGTCTGCGAGCGGGGGCAGCCGACGAGGTGTCGCGGCTGGTGCTGACCGCATCCGGTGGGCCCTTCCGTGGGTGGACCAGCGAGCAACTCGTCGACGTCACGCCTGAGCAGGCCGGTAAGCATCCGACCTGGTCGATGGGTCCGCTCATCACGTTGAACTCCGCGACGCTGGTCAACAAGGCGCTCGAGGTGATCGAGGCACACCTGCTGTTCGACGTCGACTACGACCGGATCGACGTCACGGTGCACCCGCAGTCGATCGTGCACTCGATGGTGACCTTCATCGACGGCGCGACCATCGCCAAGGCGTCTCCGCCGTCGATGAAGCTGCCGATCGCGCTGGCGCTCGGCTGGCCCGACCGTGTTCCCGGCTCGTCGAGTCCCTGTGACTTCTCGACGGCGTCATCGTGGACGTTCGAACCGGTCGACAACGCCGTGTTCCCCGCGATCGAGCTCGCCAGGGAGGCCGGGCGCGCGGGCGGAAGCCTCACCGCGGTGTACAACGCCGCCAATGAAGCGGCCGCCGCCGGGTTCTTCGCGGGACGCATCAGCTTTCCGCGCATCGTCGAGATCATCGCCGATGTGCTCGCCGTCGCAGATGAATGGCGTGCGCAGCCGGGTACTGTGGAGGAGATCCTTGCCGCCGACGCATGGGCACGAGAGCGCGCTGCGCAGTTCGTCGCACACGCTTCCGCGTGAGAAGGAGACCAGCCCGTAGATCCTGCTGCGGGCCTGTCGAGTTGATGTCGGGGCCGAATTGGAGTTGAGTACGTGAGTTTCGCGATCGGCGTCGTGCTGTTTGCGGTTGCGCTGGTGTTGTCGGTCGCCTGGCACGAATGCGGTCACATGTGGGCCGCCCAGGCCACGGGCATGAAGGTCCGACGCTACTTCGTCGGATTCGGCCCGACGCTGTGGTCGACCAAGCGTGGCGAAACCGAATACGGCATCAAGTTGATTCCCGCGGGCGGTTTCTGCGACATCGCGGGCATGACTCCCTACGACAAACTCGACGACGACGAGCGCGACCGTGCCATGTATCGCCAGAAGCCGTGGAAGCGGTTCGTGGTGTTGCTCGCGGGTCCGGCGCAGAACATCATCCTCGGCCTGGTCCTCGTGTTCATCGTGGCGGTCGCGTTCGGCCTGCCCAAGATCGGTCCCGACGCCAACAATGCACCCGTCTACGTCGACAAGGCGACGTGCGTGGCACCGAGCACCGACGCCAAGGGCGAGCCGGTGTCCTGTTCGGGACCCAGCCCCGCCGCCGAGGCCGGGCTCCGGTCGGGCGATCAGGTCGTCGCGATCAACGGGCACCGGGTCGACAACAACGCCGACCTGATCACGACCACGTGGAAGACGTCCGGCACCGCACAGCTCGAGGTACTACGTGACGGCCAGACCGTGACGGTCGACGTGCCCGTCACCCAGGTGCAGCGGATGAAGAAGGCCGACGACGGGTCGCTGCAGCCGATCACCGTCGGCGCCATCGGTGTGCAGCTCACTACGCCCCCGGAGCCGGTCAACCACTACAACGTCGCGACAGCGGTACCGGGGACGTTCTCGTTCACCGGCCAGCTGCTCGTCGAGACGTTCAAGGCGTTGGTCTCGCTGCCGTCGAAGGTCAGCGGGCTGTGGGCCGCGGTGACCGGCGGTGAACGTGCAACCGATTCCCCGGTGAGTGTCTACGGGGCATCGGTGATGGGCGGACAGACCGTCGAACACGGGCAGTGGAGCGTATTCCTGCTGCTGCTGATCAGCGTCAATCTGTTCCTCGGGCTGTTCAATTTGGTCCCCCTACTACCCTTGGATGGCGGGCACATGGCGATCGTCGGCTACGAGAAGGGCCGCGACACCGTGCGCAGGTGGTTCGGCAGGGCGCCAGGGGGCGTCGTCGACTACTACAAACTGATGCCGATCACCTATGCGGTGGTCATCGTGATGGCCGGGTTCATGGTCCTGACCTTGACCGCCGACATCGTCAACCCGATCAAGATCTTCTGATGCGCGGCCCCGTCAGCCCAGATACGACGGCCGCGAGCGGCCCCGATACGACGGCCGCGCAGACAATCGAATCCGCTTCGAGGAGTACGAGATGAACGCACCTGCCACGGGTGGGCCCACCGCCATCGGTCTCGGTATGCCCGCGGGACCGCCCCCGGTATTGGCGCCGCGTCGCAAGACCCGTCAGATCCACGTCGGATCGGTGGGCGTCGGCAGCGACTATCCGGTCTCGGTGCAGTCGATGACCACCACCAAGACGCACGACATCAACGCGACCTTGCAGCAGATCGCCGAACTGACGGCGTCGGGATGCGACATCGTCCGTGTGGCCTGTCCCCGGCAGGAGGATGCCGAGGCGCTGCCGATCATCGCGAAGAAGTCGAAGATCCCGGTGATCGCCGACATCCACTTCCAGCCGAAGTACATCTTCGCCGCGATCGACGCCGGCTGCGCGGCGGTCCGTGTTAATCCCGGCAACATCAAGGAGTTCGACGGCCGCGTCAAAGAGGTGGCGAAGGCGGCCGGCGATGCAGGTATCCCGATCCGGATCGGTGTGAACGCGGGATCGCTGGACAAGCGCATCATGCAGAAGTACGGCAAGGCGACACCCGAGGCGTTGGTCGAGTCTGCGCTGTGGGAGGCGGGACTGTTCGAGGAACACGGATTCGGCGACATCAAGATCTCGGTCAAGCACAACGACCCGGTCATCATGGTCGAGGCGTACCGGCAGCTGGCGGCGCAGTGCGACTACCCGCTGCACCTCGGGGTGACCGAGGCGGGCCCGGCATTCCAGGGGACGATCAAGTCGTCGGTGGCGTTCGGGTCGTTGCTCAGCCAGGGCATCGGCGACACCATCCGGGTATCGCTGTCGGCTCCGCCCGCCGAGGAGATCAAGGTGGGCGACGCGATCCTGCAGTCGCTCAATTTGCGCCCACGCAAGCTCGAAATCGTGTCGTGCCCCTCGTGCGGGCGCGCGCAGGTCGACGTCTACAAGTTGGCCGACGCTGTGACCGCCGGGCTCGAGGGCATGGAGGTTCCGCTGCGCGTGGCCGTGATGGGCTGCGTCGTCAACGGTCCGGGCGAGGCCCGCGAAGCCGATCTCGGCGTCGCCTCGGGCAATGGCAAGGGCCAGATCTTCGTCAAGGGCGAGGTCATCAAAACGGTTCCCGAAGCCGAAATCGTGGAGACGCTGATCGAAGAAGCGCTGCGGATTGCAGAGGAATCGGGAGAAACTGGTGAGGGTGCGGTGGGATCACCTACCGTGACCGTTTCCTGACGACAGTCGGCTGCCCCTGCTTTGTGGCGACCAGGTCGGCAAGTCGTCGGACGGTAGCCCCCGGGTCGATGGAGGAATGACGTGCTGAGGCTGTTGGGCGACAAACCGCTCGGCGCACGCGACGCCCCCGTGGTGGCGCGCGTCCTCAATGCCGATCCGGTCGCAAGTTGCATGGTTGCGGCCCGTTTCGAGACGCACGGTATCGACCCGAGGCTCCTGGGCGGCGAACTGTGGACCGCCGACGATCCCGCCACGTCGCTGTGCTTTTCCGGCGCCAACCTCATCCCGCTGCTCGGTACGAGCGCCGACATGACCTGCTTTGCCGAGCGCGCCCTGTCGAGTTCGCGGGTCTGTTCGTCGATCGTCGGCGACTCCGAACACGTGCTCGCCATGTGGGATCGGCTGTGCTCTGCGTGGGGTCCGGCTCGCGAGGTCCGACCGGCGCAGCCGCTGCTCGCGTTGTCGGGTCCGCCGTTGGTTGCACCCGATCCGGGCGTGCGTCTGGTCACCCTCGACGATCTCGACGTCTACCTCCCCGCTGCCGTGGAAATGTTCATCGGAGAGGTCGGCGTCGACCCATGCGCGGGCGATGGCGGCCGGTCGTATCGTCGACGTCTGGCCGCGTTGATCTCGGCGCAGCGGGTGTTCGCACGTTTCGACGGTTCCGCGGTGGTGTTCAAAGCCGAGATCGGTTCTCTTTCACGCCGAGTCGGCCAGATCCAGGGAGTCTGGGTCGATCCGGCGCGTAGGGGACACGGATTCGGGGCGGGGGGCACCGCTGCGGTGGCCGCGGCGGTGCAGGCACAGGGCCGTATTCCGAGTCTGTACGTGAACAGCTTCAATCTCCCGGCACGGTCGGTCTATCAGCGGATCGGATTCACCGAGGTCGGCACGTTCGCCACCGTCCTCGTCGACTAGGGCGAGCCTCCCCGGCGCGTGGTCCTCGCGGCCCTATCATCAGCTACCGATGGTGCTTTTGAGACGTCGCGTCGCTTCCCTGATTCCCGTGGCGATCAGTGCTGCGCTCATCGTCGGGGCCACCGCCTGTACCTCGGCGGATGACGGTCCGCGTCAGGCGGCACAGCACTTTCTCGAGGAGTTCGGCAAGCGGGATGTCGACGCCGCCGCGGCGCTGACCGACAATCCCGGTCAGGCTGCGCAGGGACTCGGGGGTGCGTGGTCGGGACTGGGTGCCACCTCGATGACAGCGGAGGCCGGTCGTGCCGACATCAACGGCGACACCGCCGACATCGACGTCACCTATCGCTGGAAGTTGCCCCGCGGTCGCGAATGGACGTACCCGGCCACGGTCAAGATGGGGCGGAGCGATTCCGGCTGGTCGGTCCGCTGGACGTCGACCGACGTACACCCGGATCTCGGTGCGAACCAACGCTTGTCGATGCGGATCGTCGAGGCGCCGCGAGCGACGGTCAACGAGGCCGACGGCTCGCAGGTGATGGTCAACGGAACGGTCGTCGGCGTCAACTTCGACGCGAGGAAGGCTGCGGAGCAGGGGTCCGTCGCCGATTCGGTGACCCGCCTGACCGCTGCACTCAACGCGACGGGCATGTCGCTCAACGCGCAGAAGATCGCCGAAGATTCGACGGCCACAGACGGCGAGTATCCGATCACGCGCCTCGACCACGCACAGTTCGACCGTCTCCGTGACCAATTGGCGATTCCCGGAGTCGTCACCAACGAGCAGGCCGAGCTCGTCTCCAAGGACCCGGGTTTCGCACCCGCACTGCTGTCTCAGGTCAAGAAGGTCGTCGACAGCGAGGTCGACGGCAACGTCGGCTGGCGGGTCGTCACAGTCAACCCCAACGGACTCGACGCGGACGTCCTGACCGACCACGCCGCCACACCGGCGCCGTCGATCTCGTTGAGCCTGTCGCGCGCCGTCCAGGACGCCGCACAGCGGGCAGTCAACGCCACCAACCGTTTTCAGATCGCGATGGTTGTGATTCAGCCGTCGACCGGACGCATTCTCGGAGTGGCGCAGAACCAAGCCGCCGATACGAGCGGACCCATCGCCACCACCGGGCTGTATCCGCCCGGTTCGACGTTCAAGATGGTCACCGCGACCACGGCGATCAGACGTGATCTGGCACAACCGGATTCGCTCGTTCCCTGCCCGGGTGAGATCGAGATCGGTCCGCGAACCATCCCGAACTACGACAGATTCTCACTCGGCACCGTGACGATGCTGAAAGCGTTTGCGGCGTCGTGTAATACGACGTTCGCCCATCTCGCCAGCATGATGGGGCCGTCGGACCTTGCCAACACGGCAGCGGCGATGGGCGTGGGGGAGCAGTACAAGATCGCGGGCCTCGACGCCGTGTCCGGGTCCGTCCCGATCGCCAACGAGCTCGTGGCCCGGAGCGAGGACGGCTTCGGTCAGGGCAAGGTCTTGGTCAGCCCGCTGGGGCTGAGCCTGGTGGCGGCGACCGTCGCCAACGACGGCAAACGTCCTGTCCCGCAACTCATCCTCGGCAAGCCCACCACGGTGACCGGACCGACGCCTGCCCTCGAACCTGGCGTCGTGGACAAGCTCCGCCCCATGATGCGTGCGGTGGTCACCGAGGGAACGGGCACGACGATCGCCGAACAGGGCGAGATCTATGGCAAGACCGGTGAAGCCGAGTTCGACGGTGGATCGCACGCCTGGTTCGCGGGCTACCGCGGCGACCTCGCCTTCGCGACACTCGTCGTCCGCGGCGCCGACTCGAACAACGCCGTCGCGGTGACCCGCGACTTCTTCAACTTCCTGCCTCCGGGCTACGCGACGGCCACCCGCCCCTAGCGGTACGACGTCGAGTGGGTACCCGGGGTCGAGTGGGTACCCGGGGTCGAGTGAGTACCCGGACTCAGCGGCGCCGCGGGATGATCACCGGTTGGCCGGTCTCGGGGTGGTCCCAGATCTCGACGGGGTGGTCGTAGGTCTCCGACAGTCGGTCCGCGGTCATCACGTCGCGCACCGAGCCGACCGCCAGCAGATGGCCCTCCTTCATCAGGGCCACGCGGTCGGCGTAGGCGGCGGCGAGTGAAAGGTCGTGGACCACAAGCAAAATGGCGGCGCCGTTGTCGCGGTGGCTGCGCAAGATGTCGAGGACGCCCTCTTGATGGTGGATGTCGAGGGCCGCGGTCGGTTCGTCGAGAAGCATGATCGGGGTCGATTGTGCGAGCGCACGACCCAGCGAGACGCGCGCCTGCTGGCCTCCGGAGAGCTGTCCGAATGAGCGCTCGGCGATGTCGTCGAGATGGCACAGGCGCATCGACTCGGCGATGATCCGCGGTGAGTCGGCGGCCTGCGGAGTACGCAGCCACGGATACCGACCCATTTCGACGACCTCCGCGACCGTGAACGGCGTATCCGGACGATTCTGCTGGGTCACCAGCGAGCGTGCCCGCGCCAGATCCCGTGCGTGCATTCCGCCGATGTCGACGCCGCCGACCGTCACACGGCCCGCCTGCGGAGTTCGCAGACCCGCCATCACCGACAGCAGCGTCGACTTACCGCATCCGTTGGGGCCGACCAGCACGACGAGTTCGCCAGGCGCGACCTCCAGGGTGACGTCGCGGACCACGGTTCGCCCGCCGAGCTCGACGTCGATGTGCTCGCCGAGCAGCCCGGCCGGTGTCGGGGTGTCAGCGCTCACCAGCCGGCTCCCGCATTCCGACTCCGGCGTAGGAGCAGGAAGAAGACCGGCCCGCCGACGATCGAGGTGAACAGGCCGAGCGGCAGGCTCGCGGGAGGCATCACGGTCCGGGCCGCGAGATCGGCGGCAGCGAGGACCAGTGCGCCGCCGATGACGCTGGTGGGCAACAAGATCGAATGTCTTGGTCCGACGATCAGCCGCATGAGGTGCGGCACGATCAGTCCGACGAACATCACGATGCCGGTGAACGCGACGGCGGCCGCGGTCAGGATGGCCACCAAGACGATGACCTGCCGACGCACCACTTCGACGTTCACGCCGAGCGACGCGGCCTGCACCTCGCCGAGCGCGAGCAGATCGAGCTTGTGCACCAACAGAAACGACGCCGCGACGGCCGCGACGACGAGCGGCAGCGCCACCCACACCGGCCCCCAGCCGATGCCCTCGAGTGAGCCGAGTTGCCAGAACACGATCTGCTCGCGGGCCGTCGTCGACGCGATGAATGTGAGGTAGGCGATGACGCCGAGTGCGAAAGCGTTGACGGCGATCCCGGTGAGTACCAACATGATCGGCGACGACGAGCCGTCGCGCAGCGAGAGTACGTACACCGCTGCGGAGGTGGCGAGCGCGAAGACGAAAGCGACAGCGGCGAGTGCCCACCCGTTCACGCCGACGCCTCCGACGACGATCATCAGTGCCGCGCCGACGGCGGCTCCCGACGACACTCCGACGACGCCGGGCTCGGCGAGGGGGTTTGCCAGGACGCCCTGCATGAGACACCCGCCCGCACCGAGCGCGGCACCGACGATGAGGCCCATGACAATTCGGGGGAAGCGGACGTTCCAGAGCGTGTACTCACCGATGTCGGCCGGAAGCGGTCCGATCGACACGTGAAGGTGGTGTGCGAGGCTGCCGAGGACTTCGACGGGTGACACGCTGACCTGCCCGACGGCCGCCGACGTGATCACCACCAGGACGGTCAACACCAGGAGCGCCACGATCACGACGACACCCGATGCGCGGCCGCCGTGGGTGGTGAGATGTCGCGATCGCGACGGTGAGCGCTGCAGGGTCATACGTAGATGGCCCGGGCGAGCGCGCCGAGCACCTTCCCGGTGTCGGGTCCGAACGAGAGCATCTCGGTCTCGTCCATCTGGACGACACGATGCGCTTTGCCCGCACTGGTCTGCGAGACACCGGGGAGCGCGAGGACGCCGTCGAGTCCGCCGACCGAGTCGGCCCCCTGGGTCATCACGAGGATCACATCGGGGTTCGCGGTGAGCAGTGCTTCCGTGGTGACCTGGGTGAACCCGGGCTTGAGCCCCGATGCGGTCCCGGCGTCGGTGCCGCCGAGCGCTGCGATCAGATCATCGGCCCCCGATTGCGGTCCGGACATGAGCACCAGTCGTGGGCCGCGGATGTAGAGAAACGCCATGCGCGGATTGCCCGACGGATTGGGCACCGCTGCTCGGGCGTCGGCGATCTCCTTCTCGGTCCGCGTCACGAGTTGCTCACCGGCCTGCCGGACACCGAGGGCGGCGGCGACGTCGCGGATGAGGGCGGGGGTGGTGGCAATCGTTCGAGTGGAGGTGAACGCGACAACCGGGATGCCGGAGTTGCGGATCTGGTCGACGGCGCCGGGCGGTGTCGTGTCCTCGTCGACGAGCACCACGGTGGGGTTCAGCGCGAGAACCGCCTCGGCGCTGAGCGTGTGCCCGTTGGTCGTGACGAGGGGGAGTATCGACGCCGACGGAAACGTCGTCGACGTGTCGCGGCCGACCACCCGCGATCCGAGACCAAGCGAGAACACGGTGTTGGCAAGCGTTCCGTTGCGATCGATCGCGATGATGCGGCTGGTGTCGGCAACCGTCACCCTGCCGTGTCCGACGGAGTCGACAGTCGTGGGCAGTGTGGCGCTCGGGGTCGTGGTGACCGGCACGACGTCGGGGTCGGGGAGCGTCGCCGTCGATGGACCGTTGCGTAGATGTGCGGTCGCGGCAACCGAACTGCTCGTCGACTGCTGGATGGGTACGGTGCTACATCCCGCAATAAGCGCGACCAGCGCTCCCAGCAACACCGCGAGCACCCGTGAAGACCTCAATCGCCCGCGACCTCCCACTTTCCCCGACATGCCATCTGTGCCACCTGGGGCAATGCGTCGGCTTAGTCTCACCTTAGTCGTCGCATCGACCGTGACGTCCGAGGGATCTGGCTCTCGACCAGCTCTCGGCGTAGCAGATTGCTACACTGGGTAGAGGTTTGTGGTCAGGACGAGACTTCGAGGTCAGGAGGAGACATGGCGAACGTCGCCGACAAGGTAACTCGTTTCTCATCGGAGCTCGTCGACGCCGCGGCGTCGGAGGGTCGACGCGAACAACGCTCTGCGCGACAGCAACTCGAGCACTGGGTGCGGGTCGGTCGTGAGGTGTCCGACCAGCGGCAGGTCGCCCGCCGTCGTGTCGAGGCCGCACTCGCCGGACGGCTCCCGCTCGGCGATCTGTCGATCGAGGAGGGGGCGGTGTTCAACGCGGAGATCGCGGCATCGCTCGAGGAGTCGCTCGCCACCGGCAATCACGTCGCCGATCGTGCGGCTCGCGGTCTCGCGACGGTCGCACTCGACGACCAGGGCCGCGTCGTGAAGCATCTGCCTGACGGTACGCAGATCGTTCTGTGAAGCGGCTCGACCTCGTCGTCGGGCCGAACGGTGCTGGTAAGACGACGTTCGTCGAGCAGCGCCTCGCGCCGCTCCTACCGGGCAGCGTGTTCGTCAATGCCGACGTGATCGCCCGCGAGCGCTGGCCCGACGCTCCCGAGGCGCACTCCTATGAGGCAGCCCGGATCGCCTCGACGATCCGCGAGACGCTGATCGAGCAGGGCGAGTCGTTCGTCGCCGAGACCGTCTTCTCTCATCCGTCGAAGCTGCACCTGATAACCCGCGCGCGACGATCGGGCTACGTCGTCGTCCTCCACGTCGTACTCGTTCCCGTCGATCTCTCGGTGGCACGTGTCGCCGAACGGGTCGTCGAAGGCGGCCATTTCGTGCCGGAGGACAAGATCCGTGGCAGATATACGCGGCTGTGGGCGCTGGTGTCTGCTGCGATCGGCATGGTCGATCACGCGACCGTGTACGACAACTCGGCTCCCGACATCACGCGGATCGTCGCGCGCTTCGTCGACGGCGACCACGCGGGCACCGCGCGGTGGCCGTCGTGGGCGCCCCACGAACTGGTCGAGATCACGGAGCCTAGTCTGGAGGTATGACCGTGCGCACTGCTCTTCGACCAGGAAAGCCGACACCCATCCGTCAGGTGCCCGACTCCATCGAGCGTCCCGAATATGTGTGGAAGCCGACCGTCAACGAGGGCCACGAGCCGTGGGTGCAGAGCCCCGAGGTCATCGAGAAGGTTCGTGTGGCGTCGAAGATCGCCGCCAACGCGCTCGCCGAGGCGGGCAAGGCTGTGGCACCCGGTGTGACCACCGACGAACTCGACCGTATCGCACACGAGTACATGATCGACCACGGTGCGTACCCATCGACGTTGGGCTACAAAGACTTTCCCAAGTCATGCTGCACGTCTCTCAATGAGGTCATCTGTCACGGCATCCCTGATTCGACAGTGATCGAAGATGGCGACATCGTGAATATCGACGTGACCGCGTACATCGACGGCGCGCACGGCGACACCAATGCGACGTTCCTGGCGGGCGATGTCTCGCAGGAGGTGCGGGATCTGGTGGAGCGCACCAGGATTGCCACCGAGCGTGCGATCAAGGCGGTCAAGCCCGGTCGTGAGCTCAACGTCATCGGACGAGTGATCGAGGCGTACGCGAACAGGTTCGGCTACACCGTCGTTCGCGATTTCACCGGACACGGGATCGGCGAGACGTTCCACAACGGGCTCGTCGTGCTGCACTACGACCAGCCCAACGTCGACACCGTGATCGAACCCGGCATGGTGTTCACGATCGAACCGATGATCAATCTCGGCGGCCTGCCCTGGGAGATGTGGGACGACGGCTGGACCGTCGTCACCGCAGACAAGAAGTGGACCGCCCAGTTCGAGCACACGCTGGACGTCACCGACGACGGCGCCGAGGTTCTGACGATTCCCGACGCGTAGTGTTTCGCCCGGATCAGGCGATGGCGCTTGTGGAGGCGTGAGGAGTCGAGACGTGGGCCAGCCCCCCACGTCACGCCATTGACGATCGCCGGCATCAATGGTTCCTACCATGCGATAAACATCACAAGCTCAGCCGACGAAGTTCAGGCCATACTCCAGTTTGCTTCGGTGATGGTGATCGGAGTTGAGCGCGGTGTGGTGTTCATCGAGCAATACGACGTGTTCGGCACCTCCGCCGCGTCGACAACGAGTTCGGAAACCACCGGAAACCTCGCGACGATGTTCAACAAGCAGCGCTCGATCATCGCCGAAGCCCACTGACTGCGTCCTGGACGTTGGTGTCGGCCGATCAGGCGCTGCGCGCCCCGCCTTCGACGTGGATGGTCTCCCCGGACACAAATCCGGCGGTGAGCAGCCATTCGGCGGCGTCGACGATGTCGTCGACGGTGCCGACGCGTCCGGCGAGATTGCCTCCCGCGACACCGTCGAAGAACGCGCTTCGGTCGGCGTCGGGCATCGCATCCCAGGTTCCGGAGTCGATGATTCCGGGCGAGATCGCGTTCACGCGAATGGGTTTCAGTTCGTTGGCCAGATGGCTGACCGCGAACGAAACCGCTCCGTTCGTGATGCCCATGACCGAGTAGCCCGGCGCGGGCTTCCATGCGGCAACACCGGAGAACAGGGTGATCGATCCGCTCGGCGGCATCTGCGGCGCAAAATGCTTGGCCAGCAACATCGGTCCGATCACTTTGGCGTCGAACGCCTTGGCCGTCGCATCGTGATCGAGTTCGGCGACGGGCACATTGTGATGTGCCGCAGCGGTACTCACGATGTGGTCGACGGCCCCGAGTTCGGCGGCGGCCGAGGCGATCGACTGCTCGTCGGTGACGTCCAACGCGATCCCGCGTGCGTCGCGAAGCTCTGCGGCCGACTTCTCCGCGGAATCGATGTCACGCGCGCCGATGATCACCGAAGCTCCGGCGGCGTCGGCTCGGCGTGCGATCGCCAGACCGAGATTCTTGGCACCTCCGACGACGAGGACGGTGGTGCCGGACAGGTGTGCGCTCATGGCGTGGTCCCTTCAGATCGGTAAGCTGAACATCGACAACGGTATGGATTTGATACCGGTATCTTCAACGAAATCGTCGACGACCTGCACAGATCCAGGAGTCGAGCGGTGCTGGTAGAGGCAACTGACGGCATAGGCGACTGCGGCGAGAGGAAGAGATGGCCAAGGCGTACGACGTGATGGCAGCGACGTGTCCGAGTCGGGTTGTGCTGCACCGGATCGGGGCGCGCTGGACGGTGTTCGTCGTCACCGCGCTCTCCGACGGCCCGATGCGGTTCAGCGCGCTCAAGGCGCATATCGAGGGCATCACCCCGAAGGTGCTGACGGAAACCCTGCGCGCCCTGAACTACGACGGACTCGTCGACCGTCTCGACTTCGGTGGTCAGCCGCCGCATGTGGAGTACCAGCTCACCGATCTCGGTCGGTCGCTGTTGGAGCCGCTTGCGGCCGTGCGGGCATGGGCGGAGGATCACGTCCCCGATGTCGAGGACGCGCACCGACGCTTCGTCGACGATCTCGCGCCGACGCGGACCGACGGGAGCGCCCCGATAGGGTGAGCCGGTGACGGAGTTACGCGGAGCGCTCCTCGTCGGGGGTACGAGTTCCGACGCGGGCAAGAGCCTCGTCGTGGCTGGGCTGTGTCGAGCGCTCGTGCGCGAGGGCGTGCGCGTCGCGCCGTTCAAGGCGCAGAACATGTCCAACAATTCGGTCGTCACGCTCGATGGCGGTGAGATCGGTCGTGCGCAGGCGTTGCAGGCCACGGCATGCGGACTCGCACCGTCGAGTCGATTCAACCCGGTGCTGCTGAAACCGGGAAGCGACCGACGTTCGCACGTCGTGGTCCGTGGCAGACCTGCGGGCGATGTGGGAGCCCGTGACTACCTCACCCGCCGAGCGGAGCTGCGTGAGGTGGTCGCCGACGAACTCGATTCTCTGCGTGCAGAATTCGACGTTGTGATCTGTGAAGGCGCCGGATCGGTCGCCGAGATCAACCTCCGCGACTCCGACATCGCCAACATGAGTCTCGCGCGATCGGCAGACCTACCGGTGATTCTCGTTTCCGATATCGACCGCGGCGGATCGCTCGCGCACCTGTTCGGCACCACCGCACTCCTTGATCCCGACGACCAGGCGTTGATCGCCGGGTACGTGATCAACAAGTTCCGCGGCGACCAGACGATCCTCGACCCCGGCCTGGACACCCTGAGCGCGCTGACCGGTCGCCCGACGCTGGGCGTTCTCCCATTTGTCGACGATCTGTGGATCGACGCCGAGGACTCGTTGGCCGCGCCGGTGGGACGCAGGGTCGGTCCGCCCGAAGCCGCGGGCGCGCACAGTGAGGGTTCGGGCGCGTCCGAGCGGCTGACGGTCGCCGCCATCCGGTTGCCACGCATCTCGAACTCCACCGACGTCGAGGCGCTTGCCTGCGAACCGGGTGTCAATGTCACCTGGGTCGCCGACCCGACGTCGGTGCGTACCGCCGACCTGGTCGTCGTACCGGGAACGCGCGCGACGGTGTCCGACCTCGCGTGGCTTCGTGAACGCCAACTCGACGTCGCGCTGTCTGAACGCGCGGCACGGCATGGCGCGATCCTCGGTATTTGCGGTGGCTTCCAGATGTTGGGCAAACGTATCGTCGACCCGGTCGAAGCAGCCGGGACGGCCGTCGTCGACGGTCTCGGTCTGCTCGACGTCGACGTCCGATTCGAGCCCGAGAAGGTGCTGCGCACGACGACTGGCGTCGTCGACGGCGTCGAGGTCACCGGGTACGAGATCCATCACGGCAGGGTCGTCGACTCGTCGGAGGCGTCGTGGGTCGACGATGCCGTGCAGGGGCCGGAGGGTGCCCGCCGCGGCGCGGTCCGGGGCACGCATTGGCACGGGCTGTTGGCGTCGAATGAGTTCCGGCGCGGCTACCTGCGCGAGGTCGCCGCAGGTGCGGGTAAGTATTTCGAACCGGCCGACGACACCGACGTCGCCGCGATCCGGGGCAGGCAACTCGATCTCATGGCTGACCTGGTGACAGCGCACCTCGATATGGCCGCGATCTGCGACATCATCGGCGGCGGCGCAGCGGGACGAGCGCCGACGATTGCCCACTACCTGGACGGGCACCGGTGAGCGTCGGGGTAGCGGGTCCGAAAGGAGTGAGATTTGCAACCTGTGACCCGGCTCAACCCGCTGATTCATCGGCGGTCCCGCCGCTAGGGTTGGTGGAGTGGAAACTGAGCGGCGCGAGATCACAGTCGGCGACCTGACCTTCGACGTTCGCGTCGGCGGTCCTGACCGCGGCCCGTGGGTGCTGCTGTTGCATGGCTTCCCGGTGAACAGCTCCTGCTACGACGACGTCGCCGACCGCCTGCACGAGTCGGGCCTGCGGACCATCCAGGTCGATCAGCGGGGTTACAGTCCCGGCGCTCGTCCCGAGGGACTCGAGGCCTACCGGCTCGAAGCGCTCGTCGACGACGCACTCGGCGTACTCGATGCGCTCGACGTGCCGTACGCGATTCTCGTCGGTCACGACTGGGGTGGAATCGTCGCCTGGCATCTCGCAGGTAAGCATCCCGACCGGTTCACCGGACTGATCGTGGCGAGCACGGGCCATCCGTCGGCGATGCGCGATGCGATCAAAGACCCGGACGCTTCCGACGATCAGCGCCAGAAGTCGGCGTACATCAAGGATTTCATCGCCGAGGGTGCGGAGGAGATGCTCCTTGCGCGAGACGGCGTGCTGCTGCGTCGCGCAGGAGTGACGGCCGAAGAACTGGCGCCGCTGCTCGAACCTGGGGCGCTCACGGCAGGACTCAACTGGTATCGCGCCAACTTCACCGGCGACGTCGCCGCGACGCTCTCGTGCCCGCCGATCGAAATCCCCACCACCCTGGTGTGGAGCGACGGCGACACCGCGCTCGGCCGGGCGCAGGCGCAGGGGAGTGGCCGCTACGTCTACGGCGATTACCGGTTCTGTGAACTGCCCGGCATCGACCACTGGATTCCGCAGAAGGCCGCGAAAGAGTTGGCCAGCGAGATCTCGCTGCGCTCGGCGGTGTTCTGACGAGATCTTCTCGCTTCAGAACTCCAAGCCGAGCAGCGCGTTCTCCAGAACCTCCGGCATGGCCGGGTGAATCCAGTACTGCCCGCGCGCCATCTCTTCGACGCCGAGGCCGAAGCTCATCGCCTGGATCGCCGGCTGGATGAGCGTCGGCGCCTGTGGGCCGATGATGTGGACTCCGAGTAGGCGGCGGGTCTCGCGGTCGGCGATCACCTTGCATGCGCTGGTGGTGTCCTCCATCGCCCAGCCGTACGCGACGTCGCCGAACTCCTGCACCTTGACCGCGATGTTGTGGCCGCGGTCGCGCGCTTCGAACTCGGTCAAGCCCACCGCCGCGACCTGCGGGTGGGTGAACACCGCCGCGGGCACCACGTCGTGCTGGAAGGTGTCGAGATCTGGTGCGTCCCAACCCTTGAGCAGGTTGGCCTGCACGACGCGCTCCTCGTGGTTGGCCACGTGCTTGAGCTGGAACGGCGAACTCACGTCGCCGAGTGCCCACACTCCACGCGCACCGGTACGACCGTGTGAATCCACCTCGACCCGACCGTCGTCGGTCAGGTCGAGGCCGATCGTCTCGATGCCCAGTCGGTCTCCGTTGGATACCCGCCCGGTCGCCACGAGGAGGACGTCGGCCTCGACGATCTCGTCGTCGCCGAGCGTGAGTCGGACCCCGCCGTCTGCACGATTCTCGGCGGAGACGAGGTCGCGCTCGAGCCGGACATCCCACTTGGCGCTCGCGATGTCGGTGAACCGCGTCGACAACTCGGTGTCGAGTTTGCGGAGCAGCCTCGGACCGCGCGCCAGGATCGTGACCTGGGTGCCGAGCGATCCGAAGACGTGGGCGAATTCGGCTGCGATATAACCACTTCCGAGGATGATCATGCGTTCTGGAAGGTCGGGGAGTCGCATCACGTCGTTGTTGGTGTGGTAGGTCACGCCCGACTCGGTGATGCCTGGCGGTATCACCGGACGCGAACCCGCCGCGATCACCACTTCGCGGGCGAGTACCAGCGCGTCGGCGGTCACGAGTCGGTACAGGCCGTCGTCGTCGCGGCCGTCGAATTCGACGTGCGAGGCGTACACGGTGATGTTGTCGCAGTCGAGTTCGCGGTACTGCAGTCCGCCGGTCGAGATGGGATCGATCCGCCCGAACACCCTGTCGCGAATCGCCGGCCAGTCGACGCCCTCGACTCGGGAATGAACGCCGAAACGGTCACCGTCCGAGGCGATGTCGGCGACCTCTGCGGGGTAGACGAA
>NZ_DLSO01000126.1:106488-116984 GCF_002500165.1 Gordonia sp. UBA7860
ACGAACATCTTCGTCGGGATGCACCCGACGTTGAGGCAGGTCCCGCCGTAGATGCCCTCCTCGAAAATGGCGATCTGCTTCTCGGCGAAGCGGTCGTCGGGAATCGAGTTACCGCTTCCGCTCCCGATGATGGCGAGATCGACTGTCTGCGTGGCTGATCGGGTGTCGGGTGATGCGGTCACGATGTGCTCCTCGCGGGAGAGGGGTCGACGATGGTGTCGAGCCACCGATCGACCTCGGTGTAGGCCTGTGTGCGCGCCGACTCGACGGACAGAAATACGTCGTGGCGTGCACCGGCGATGGGGGCGATCGTGACGTGACCGCCGAGACTGCCGCTCCACTGCGCGATCTGCGTGACGTCGAGAACGACGTCGGCCGCATCGACGGCGGGTGAATACTTCTTGGCGAACTTCGTTGCGTCCGAGCGCAATACAAGCGTCGGCACTCCGACGTCGATGCCATGATGAAGGTGGCGTTGACCCGAGCGGACCGCGTTGAGGAATCCGAACGTGACAGGGAAGCCGCCGAGTGGCTTCTTCGTGAGGTCGTATGCCCACTCTCCGTGGGAGTCGACGTGCAGGCTCTCGCCGTACGCGGCGGAGAGTTCGCGGTTGGGTGCCTCGAACGGGCGCACGGCCGCAAGGGCTTTGATGAACATCGTCACGGGGTAGGTGCGCAGGACGGGCTTGCCCTGCAGGTCGAGCCACGGACTGTTGAGCAGCAGCCCGGACACGCGTGCGTGGCGCTCGGGCGATGTGGCGCGGAGCCGATCGAGCCACAGCGGGGTGATCAATCCGCCTGTCGAATGCGCAGCGACCAGGACCGGCGTGTCAGGGGTGAAGTCGTCGGCGATCGCGTTGAGTGCGAGCCCGAGTTCGAGGTCGTAGGCCGCGAGGTCGCGGACGAAATGCGGAGTCTGCCCGTCGAGCAGGGACCGTCCACATTTGCGTAGATCCAGCGCGTAGAACGCGTACCCGCGGTCATGGAAGTGATCGGCGAGGGGCTCATGAAAGAAGTAGTCGGTGAATCCGTGGACGTAGAGGACGGCGCCCTTGGTTGCGGCCGCCGGCGCGATCGGCTTGCGAACCAGGGTCGCGGTGATGGGACCCTCGCCGTCCGGGTCGGGACCGAGGTCAAACGTCCGAACCTCGTAGTGGTCGAGGAAACCGTCGGGTTGCCAACCGGAATCGCGGTCAGCGGAATCGTCTTGCACCGAGGAGGTCGACTGCCGAGTGGCCGACTCTGGGGACACCGTCACGATTTCCACTGTAAAGGCGCATGCGACGCGCGCACGCAAGTGTCATCCGGCCCACACTTGGCGGAGGCGATTCGGGCGCACACACACTCATGGGGAACAATGGTCGACGTGGACGAGGATTCGTCCTCCGCAACACAAGACAGTGTTGTCGAGTGGAGTCTGAAGTGGGGTCCGAGTTGTCTGAATCGGTGATCAAGACGGACGTTGCGCTCGTGGGCGCCGGCATCATGAGTGCCACCCTCGGTGCGCTGCTGCGGCAGGTGCAGCCTGACTGGACGATCAGCCTCTTCGAACGGCTCGATGCCGCGGCCGGAGAGAGCAGTGACCCGTGGAACAACGCGGGCACCGGCCACTCAGCGTTGTGCGAGCTCAACTACACCCCGAAGACCGCAGACGGTGGCGTCGACATCACCAAGGCGATCGCCATCAACGAGCAGTTCCAGGTCTCTCGACAGTTCTGGGCCTACGCGGTCGACAACGACATCATCTCCCGCCCTTCGGAGTTCATCAATCCGATTCCGCACGTGAGCTTCACCCACGGTGACGCGGGCGTCGACTACCTCCGCAAGCGCTACGACGCGCTCTCGAAGGAAGTTCTCTTCGAGGGCATGGAGTACATCACCGATCCGGGCGAGTTCAGTGCACGACTCCCGCTGATGTCGCAGGGTCGTGACTTCTCCGATCCGGTCGCGTTGAACTGGTTCACCGAGGGCACCGACGTCGACTTCGGTTCGCTCACCCAGAAGCTCCTCAACTTTGTGGGCAAGGGTGGCGACATCTACTTCGGTCACTCCGTGACCAACCTGAGCAAGCAGTCCGACGGAAGCTGGATCGTCAAGGTACGCAACGTCCGTACCGGCGAGAAGTGGACCGTGCACGCCAAGTTCGTGTTCGTCGGCGCGGGCGGTGGTGCGTTGCACCTGCTGCAGAAATCCGGCATCAAAGAGGCAAAGGGTTTCGGCGGCTTCCCGGTCTCGGGCGAGTTCTTCCGCTGCAACAATCCCGAGCTCATCGAGGAGCACCACGCCAAGGTGTACGGCCAGGCCGCCGTCGGCGCGCCGCCGATGTCGGTGCCACACCTCGACACCCGTGTCATCAACCATCGCCAGGGTCTGCTGTTCGGGCCGTACGCCGGATGGTCGCCAAAGTTCCTCAAGAGCGGCAAGATGACGGATCTGCTGAGCACGGTCAAGCCCGGCAACGTACTGCCGATGCTCTCGATCGCACCGCAGGAATTCGGTCTGCTCAAGTACCTCATCGGCGAGCTCGCCGCGAGCTCCGCCGATCGCGTCGACACCCTGCGTGAGTTCGTGCCCCGCGCCATCGGCGACGACTGGGAGCTGATCACCGCAGGTCAGCGTGTGCAGGTCATCCGTAAGAACAAAGACGGCGTCGGCGGCAAGCTCGAGTTCGGCACGGCGGTCGTCGCTGCCGGAGACGGCACGCTCGCAGGTCTGCTCGGCGCGTCGCCCGGCGCGTCGACGGCGGTTCCGGCGATGCTCTCAGTGCTCGAGCAGTGCTTCCCGGCCGACTTCGAGCGCTGGACGCCGAAGCTGACCGAGATGATCCCGTCGTTCGGCAAGAAGCTCTCCGACAATGCCGACCTCTTCCACCAGGTCTGGGATTGGACGAGCAGCAGTCTCGAACTACGTCGCGATACCGTCGCGGCCCCGGCCGACGCCGACGTCGAGCCCGCGCCGGCAGGCTGAGTTGTGACGTGCGTGCTGTCGGTGTGATAGTCACGACACCATGACCTCTGGGCAGCTTCATCGCAGTTACACGGCCGACCTCGACGTCGAGACGCTGTACAACATCCTGCGATTGCGCGTCGACGTCTTCGTCGTAGAGCAGTCCTGCCCGTACCCGGAGCTCGACGGTCGGGATCTCGAACCCGCCACCCGCCAGCTCTGGGTGTCCGACGACGAGGGGCGTGTGGTCGCGACGTTGCGGCTCCTGGAGGATTCCGGGGCGCCCGGTGACGGCGAGCTCTATCGGATCGGGCGTGTGTGCACCGATCGTTCTCGTAGAGGCGAGGGCATGACCGCGCGTCTCATCGAGACAGCGCTCGCCGAGGTCGGCGAGCACCCATGCCGTATCGAGGCGCAGAGCTATCTCATCGACATGTACGCGAAGTTCGGCTTCGTCGTCGACAGCGAGGAGTACCTCGAGGACGGCATCCCGCACGTCTCGATGATTCGGCCTGCCAGAAGCACGCGCTCATGAGCGGCAGGCACGCTGTCGCAGCTCCGGCGAGCACCGGCGCCACACCCGCTCGATACCCGTTCAGCGCGGTCGTCGGGCAGGAGCGACTGAAGTTGGCGCTGATCCTGTGTGCGGTGTCTCCCGGTATCGGCGGTGTGCTGATCCGCGGCGAGAAGGGGACGGCCAAATCGACCATCGTGCGCGGACTCGGACCGCTGATCGCGCATGGGGGCACGGCCCACGACGGCGTCAGCGAATCGCCGACGGGCAGGGTCGTCGAACTCCCCATCGGCGCCACCGAGGATCGCGTCGTCGGTTCGCTGGACCTGACGGCCGTACTGCGCGACGGTGAGGCGGTGTTCACGCCTGGCCTGCTGGCGCGTGCCGACGGGGGAGTGCTCTACATCGACGAGGTCAATCTTCTGGCCGACCACCTGGTCGACGTGCTGCTCGACGCCGCGGCCAGTGGACGCGTGACCATCGAGCGTGACGGTGTCTCGCACACCCAGCCGGCCGACTTCGTACTCGTCGGAACGATGAATCCCGAAGAGGGAGAACTGCGTCCGCAACTGCTCGACCGATTCGGGCTGGCCGTCGACGTCACCGCGGCGCGTGAGGTCGACGAGCGTGTCGAGGTCGTTCGACGCCGGATGGACTTCGACGCCGATCCCGATCGCTTCGTCGAGCGGTATGCCGACGACGAGCGCGCGCTCGCCGACCGGATCGCCGCCGCGCGCGGGTCTGTGGGAAACGTCGAGATCAGCGAGCGAGAACTGCGACGCATTGCAGGCATCTGCGCACACCTCGACGTCGACGGACTGCGCGGGGACATCGTCGTCGCGCGCACCGCGGCCGCACATGCGGCGCTGCGCGGGTCCACGTCGGTGACCGAGGAGGATGTGCGCGTCGGCGTCGAACTCGCACTGCCACACCGGCGTCGACGAGATCCCTTCGACGAGTCGGGCATGTCCGAGCAGCAACTCGACGACGCGCTGTCCGCAGGCGACGACGCCGCGGGTCCACCGGACGAGCCCGAGCCGGACCCCGACGGACCCGATGGTGCTCCCGCGCCCGAGCAGCGCGACGAGTCGTTCGACGGGTCGCCCGCTGACTCCGATCCCGCTGGCCCCGATCCTGCTGGACCCCAACAGGATTCCAGTGCCGAGCCGGTCGACCAGGAAGTGTCCGGGCAGTCGCAGCAACCGCGGCGCGGACAGATGTTCGGCACCGCGGCGTCGAGTTCTGGTGTGCGCGTGCGTCGCCTGCGGGCCGACGGCGTCGGCGATGGCGATCCCGGTAAGCGCTCACGCGCACGAAGCCGTCGCGGACACACTGTGGCCGACACCGACTTCGCGCACGGTGGGCCCATTCATCTCTTCGGGACAGTGCTGCGCGCCGCAGGGCGTTCGGTGGCCGCCGCCGAGGTATCGACGTTGATGCCCGAGAGACTATCGGTCGCACCGGTCGATCTGCGTGGGGCACAACGCATCGGGCAAGAGGGCAATCTGGTGGTGTTCGTCGTCGACCTGAGCGGGTCGATGACGGCACGCAGGCGACTGAGCGCCGTGAGCCGCTTATGCGTTGACCTGCTGCGCGATTCGTACACCCGGCGCGATCGGGTCGCGGTGATCGTGGCGCGCGGATCGCGTGCAGAACTTGCCGTGCCGCCGACGAAATCCGTCGATATCGCTGTGCGACGGCTCGCCGACATCAGAACCGGTGGCCGAACCCCGTTGGCGGAAGGGCTGATCGAGGCACAACGTGTCATCGAGCGTGCCCGCCGTGCCGAGCCCCGACGTCGACCGCTACTCGTCGTGTTGACCGACGGCAGGGCCACCGCGGGACCCGACGCTGCGGGGCGCGCATCCGTTGCGGCGCAGCGAATTCGGCGCAACGGTATCGACAGTGTCGTCGTCGACTGTGAGCAGGGCGTGGTCCGACTCGGACTCGCCGGGGATCTTGCCGTGGGCCTCGGGGCGCAGACGATGCGGATGGACGACCTGTCGGTGGCGGCGTTGTCGGCTCCCGCGACCGGCCGGCGTCCGTCGCGCGCGTCGGCCGCCTGATCAGAGTCCGCGCGAGAGTAGGGAGAGTTACTGTGCCCCAAGGTGTTCCGCAGACGGTTCCCGACGATGGGTTGACCACCCGGCAGCGTCGACAGCAGCCGGTACTCGCCGTGCACACCGGTGACGGCAAAGGAAAGTCGACGGCGGCGTTCGGAATGGCCATGCGCGCGTGGAACGCGGGCCTGCGGGTGGCGGTCTTCCAGTTCGTCAAGAGCGCCAAGTGGCGTGTGGGAGAAGAGTCCGCGATGGCCGCGCTCGGCGAGGTCCACAACGAACAGGGCATCGGCGGGCCCGTCGAATGGCACAAGATGGGGCAGGGTTGGTCGTGGCTGCGCGCCAATGCCGACGTCGCCGACGACCACGCCGCGGCGGCACGCGCCGGTTGGGACGAGATCGCCCGCCGTCTCGCCGACGAGCAGCACGATTTCTACGTGCTCGACGAGTTCACCTACCCCCTCGACTGGGGATGGATCGACACCGACGAGGTGGTGCGGACACTCGTCGACCGACCCGGTCGCCAACACGTGGTGATCACCGGACGTCGTGCTCCCGACGCACTGGTCGACGCTGCCGACCTGGTGACCGAGATGCGCAAGGTCGCGCACCCGATGGACGCGGGACGCAAGGGCCAGAAGGGAATCGAGTGGTGAGCCGCGTGACGAGGGCGACATGACGTCGATCCCCGCAGTGGTCGTGGCCGCGCCGTCGTCGGGTAGCGGCAAAACCACCGTGAGTACCGGGTTGATCGGCGCGCTACGCAGGGCAGGGCGTCGCGTTGCGCCGTTCAAGGTCGGCCCTGACTACATCGATCCCGGCTATCACGCGGTCGCCGCGGGACGTGTCGGTCGCAACCTCGATCCCAACCTGGTCGGAGCCGACCTGATCGGGCCCCTGTTCGCGGCCGGAGTTGCCGACGCCGACATCGCGGTCATCGAGGGAGTCATGGGACTCTTCGACGGCAGGATCACCGCCGACGATGCCGCCGACATGGACCCGATCGGTATGGGCTCGATCGCGCATGTCGCCACACTGCTGAACGCACCGGTCGTTCTCGTCGTAGACGCCGCGGGTCACAGTCAGTCGCTCGCCGCACTGCTCCACGGCTTCGTCGGCTACGAGCCGTCGGTGCGGATCGCAGGCGTGGTGCTCAACCGGGTGGGCTCCCCGCGACACGAGGCGGTGCTGCGACAGGCGTGTGCGCGAGTCGGGATGCCTGTCCTCGGGGTCTTGCGTCGCGACTCGCGCCTTCAGGTGCCCTCTCGCCACCTGGGGCTGATCCCCGCCGCCGAGAGGTCGGTCGAGGCCGTCGCAGCTGTCGACGCGATGTCGGAAATGGTCGGCGCAGCACTGGATCTCGAGGCGATCGTCGCGCTCGCGGAATCGGGAGGCGTAACGCTATCGAAGCCGTGGTCGGCGGCCGACGCCATCGCAGACGCGGGAGTGGGCGCGCAATCCGCACGTCCCCACCCTGGTCGTCCCCACTCTGCTCGTCCCCACTCTGGCAGTCCCGTCGTCGCGATCGCTGCGGGTGCCGCGTTCACCTTCGGGTACGCCGAGCACGCGGAGTTGTTACGCGCGGCAGGCGCCGAGGTCGTCGAGTTCGATCCGCTCATCGACCGATTGCCCGAGCGCACCGCAGGACTCGTCGTCGGAGGGGGATTCCCCGAAGAACACGCTGACAAGCTGGCGGCCAATCATGAACTGCGAGAAGACATCGCGGCGCTGAACCGCGCGAGCGGACCCATTCACGGTGAGTGCGCGGGTCTGCTGTACCTCACCCGGGAGCTCGACGGGCATCCGATGACCGGCGTCATCGATGCGGTCGGCCGATTCGGCCCCTCGCTCACCCTCGGATATCGCGACGCTGTGGCGGTGTCGGATTCGGCGCTCTACCGGGCGGGTGAACGGGTCACCGGGCACGAATTCCACCGCAGCGTCGTCGAACTCGACGCTGGTACGCCTGCGTGGGCGTGGCGTGACCATCACGGCGCGCCGGGTGTGCACGGCGTGGCGACGTCGAATGTCCTCGCCTCGTATCTGCATGTCCACCCGGCGGCGGTGCCGGCGTCCATCGCGCGGTTTGTGCGCGCCTGCGAGTCGAAGGAGATGTGATGGTCGGGAGCAATGTTGCGCAGGTGCTCGAGATGCTACGCGAACACGGCGTCAACGATCCGGCGATCCTGCGTGATCTGCTCGAGGCCGTTCTCGTTGTCGGGCAGGGACTTGATCTCGACGAAGCCCTCCAGCGGATCGTCGAGGTCGCTGTCGGAGTCGTCGATGCTCGCTACGGCGCGTTGGGTGTGCGCGGTCCCGACGGAGGGTTGTCGGAGTTCGTGTACACGGGGATCTCCCCCGAAGAGCGGTCTGCGATGGGATCGCTGCCGGTCGGCAAGGGCGTGCTCGGGGTCCTGATCAACGACCCCAACATCCTGCGCATCCCGGATCTGGCGAAACACCCTGCGTCGGTGGGCTTTCCGCCGAACCATCCGCCGATGACGACGTTCCTCGGTGCTCCGATCATCATCCGCGGCTCCAACTTCGGCCGCATCTACCTGACCGAGAAACGTGGCGCCGACGAGTTCTCGGCGCTCGACGAAGCGCTGATCGCGGTGCTCGCGGTAGCCGCCGGAATCGCCGTGGACAATGCGCAGTTGTTCGAGAGCTCACGCACGAGACAGCGGTGGATGCAGGTGCTGGTGCGTCGTGGCTCCGAGCCGCTCTCGGGAATTGCGTTGGAGGACACGCTTTCTCGGATGTGTGCGGATGTGGCGGACCTGGTTGGTGCCACGGACGTCCTCATCCTGAGCGATGAGACCGACAGCGGCGACGACATCGTGCTCAGCGGTCACACCGGCGGCCCGCTCAAGATCGATCCCGCGGACTTCGCGGCGCCGGCGGGGACTGGGATGTCGATCGTGCCGATAGCCGATCTCTCGCCCGCTCTCGGCCGACGCGGTGCTCGCTGGGCGACGGTGCAGCCGCTGGCGCGTGCTTCGGGGGCGTTCGGGTGGATCGTGATCACGCATGCCGACGAGCCGGTGTGGGAGCCCGAGGAGGCGTCGGGTCTCGCCGGAGTCTCCGAAGTGGCGTCGTTGGCGATGGTGTACGCGGAGCAACAGCAGGTCGCGCGCGACCTCGAGGTGCTCTCCGACCGCCACAGAATCGCCCGTGACCTGCATGACCACGTGATTCAGCGACTGTTCGCGATCGGCATGTCGATACAGACCATGCTCGCGGCAGGTGGCACCGGTTCGGTGGGACGATTCGACGACGCCGCGCGTGCCGAGCGGCTCGAACAAGTGATGACCGACCTCGACCGCACGATTGCGCAGATTCGCACCTCGATCTTCGACCTGCAGACCGTCTCCGGACACCACGACACCGCGACGTTGCGGCGTCGCGTCCTCGACATCGTGTCCGAACTCTCCGTCCATGCGCCGATCGCGCCAAGTGTGCAATTCGACGGCCCCGTCGACACTGTTGTCCCCGACGCGTTGGGGCCACACATCGACGCCGTGCTGCGCGAGGGACTGTCGAATGCGCTGCGCCACGCACACGCCGAGCACATCTCGGTGTCGGTCAGCGCCGACGACGTGTTGTCGGTGGAGATCACCGACGATGGCGTGGGCATCGGTACCGACGTCACCTATCGCGGCCTGGAGAACCTCACACGCCGCGCAGAAGAATGCGACGGAACCTTCACCGTCGTCACCAATCCTCGTGTGGCACCGGGCCGTACGTCGGGGACGACGCTGACCTGGTCGGTGCCGCTCGCCTAGTGGCTCAGGCCTTGCCGTCGCGGATCTTGGTCGCCATCACCGCGACCTGGGTGCGTCGTTGCATGTCGAGCTTGGCGAGGATACGTGAGACGTAGTTCTTGATCGTCTTCTCCGCCAGAAACATTCGCTGTGCGATCTGACGGTTCGTCAGCCCGTCGCCGATGAGGTTGAACACCTCGCGTTCCTGATGGGTGAGTTCTGCCAGAGGATCGGACGGCTTGTTCTTCCCGTCGCGCAGCTTGGCGAGCAGTGCTGCGGTCGAACGGTCGTCGAGCAGGGAGCCGCCCCGTCCGACGGTGCGCACCGCAGCGATCAGGTTATGGCCGAGGATCTGCTTGAGCACGAAGCCGGATGCACCCGCGAGGACCGCGGCGAGCAGTGCGTCGTCGTCGGCGTAACTGGTGAGCATGAGGCAGCGGATCTCGGGTTCGGCGGCACGCACATCGCGGCACAGTTCGACGCCGTTGCCGTCGGGGAGCCGGACGTCGAGGACCGCGACATCGGGTTTGGCGGCGAGAATGCCGACGCGACCCTCGCCGACCGATGCGGCCTCGCCGACCACCTCGATGTCGTCGGCGGTGCTGAGCAGGTCACGCAGACCTCGACGCACCAACTCGTGGTCGTCGACGAGAAAGACGCGAACGCTTGACGCGTCCGGCGAGGGCGGAACCGATGCCGTGGGATCTGACGCTGCGGGAGCCGGCTGACCTTCGGAATGCATGCACCGAAATTACCGCAGGTCGCACTCGAGCACGCGACGTCGGTCCCCATCCACTCGGGACTTTGGTCTCACTCACGCCCCCTGCGTCACACGCGAGAGTGGGTATCTGTCGGGGGAGGTCGGTGGTCGGGCCGAACGCAATCCGACGACGCACCGCCACGCGCGGCGTCGACGACGAGACGAGGAGAGACAGTGACGAGCCTCATCGGGCCAGCAACCAGCGACACAAGGATGACCGGATCGGATCTGCTGCGGGAGTTGCTTCCCGTATGTGAGACCGAGGTCGAGCGGCACATGAAGATGACCAAGGACTGGCATCCACACGACTACGTGCCCTGGGACGAGGGGCGCAACTTCGCTGCTCTCGGTGGCGTCGACTGGGATCCGGAGCAGTCGCAGCTCTCCGACGTCGCGAAGGCGGCGATGATCACCAATCTGCTGACCGAGGACAACCTGCCGTCGTATCACCG
>NZ_DLSO01000126.1:117104-117844 GCF_002500165.1 Gordonia sp. UBA7860
CAACCTGCCGTCGTATCACCGGGTGATCGCAGAGAACTTCTCCCTGGACGACGCCTGGGGTTTCTGGGTGGGGCGCTGGACCGCCGAGGAGATGCGCCACTCGACGGTGATGCGCGACTACCTCGTCGTGACCCGCGGCGTCGACCCGGTGGAACTCGAAGAGACCCGCATGGCGCACATGACATCGGGGTTCAATCCGCTTCCCGAGGACGACGGTCAGCGTGACCACAGCTTCGACATGCTCTTCGCGGTCAGCTACGTCAGCTTCCAGGAACTCGCGACGCGCGTGAGCCACCGCAACACGGGCAAGGCGTGCGGCGACCCGATCGCCGACCGCATGCTGCAGCGGGTGGCCGCCGATGAGAACCTGCACATGCTCTTCTATCGCAACGTCGTTGCGGGCGCCCTCGACCTGGTTCCTGATCAGGCGATGTGCGCGATCTACAGCATCGTGTCGAATTTCCAGATGCCCGGCGCGACGATGCCCAACTTCCGACGCAATGCGGTGTTGATCGCCAAGGGTGGCATCTACGATCTGCCGCAACACCTTTCGGAGGTCGTCATGCCGGTGCTGCGTAAGTGGCGGATCTTCGAGCGCGACGATTTCGGTCCGCTGGGTGAGATGTACCGGGAGAAGCTGGCCGACTATCTCGAAGAGATGAACGTCAAGGTCGAGAAGTTCGAGCGCGCCCGCGAACGCGCACTCGAGCGCGAGGCCAAGAAGGCGAGGGCAGGGGCGT
>NZ_DLSO01000041.1:0-33043 GCF_002500165.1 Gordonia sp. UBA7860
ACGAATCGGTGCAGATAGTGTGGGGCGCTGCCCGCCAACTCGGTGAGTCGCGCGATCGGCGTCGAGGCCGCGCCGACACGGGGGAGGACCTCTGGGATGAATGCGCCCCAGTGTCGCTGAGAGCTGGGCGATGTCGGTTTCTCAGGAGTGGGAGTGCACGCCGCCACCGCCCCGAGTCCGCCCAGTGCGCCCAGACGCAACACCTCACGTCGGGTCAGCGGTGTCGGAGTCACCCAGCAATGCTAGGCCGTCCGGACCAGGGTCGAGCCTCCTGATCCAGATGTCCCACGTGATGTCCGACGTGTATGCCGAGTGCTGATGAACGGCGTCGCGGGGATAGTCGTCGGGTGATGGATCGGGAAGCCAGGCTTCGACGATGCGATCATTCTCATTGACGAGATAGCACCCGTTGAGCACTTCTTGTGGAACGGTGGATTCGTCGGCGTAGCGCTTCAGCGCGCCGTCCTCGGTATAGCTGACGACCCCGTCACCGAGGAAGTCGGTGAAGCGAACGAGGTTGATCCACCTGCCGTCCAGTGCTTTTCGCAGTTCGAGGTGGGTCTCATGGCTCAACGCGGCGGGAAACGCTCTGCCGTATGCCCATCCCAGTTGCGAGCCGTACGTCAGCAACGAGAACCGGGCCGCCCCCGAGCGATGATCCTGCTGGTGTACCAGGCGGTACGCGAGGGCGTACATGATCAGGGTTCCCTGGCTGTGCGCGGCGAGAACTATCCGACGATCGGTTCTTGTGCGCAGGTAGCGCTCGAGATCGCGAATGGCTCGCGGTGCGTATGCGGGTGGCACGAGTGGATGTGCTTCGCGAGGCCAGAATGATGCGAGGTCCCACAGCACGCCGAGAGATCGGCCTGCCTTTCGTGGTTTGTGCGCGGCGTTGAACATCGCACGCAGAAGCAGTAGATCGACCAGACCGAGTGCGCCGATGCCGACCCACTGCAGTCCTTCGCCGCTGCGGACAAGGCTGGTGCTGGCGGTCGCGACGAGGCCTGCGATCATCGCGCAGACAGCGAGTGTGCCAACGCAGACCGGTATGCGGAGCTTTGCGGAGGCCACGCCCCACCTGATGCGCCCGCCGAAGGAGCGTCGTGGCGACGTGTCGAGCAACCCGAGGTCGGCCAGTTGTGGAGCAGCAAGCTTCGCGCGTTCTCGACCGTCGGCGACTATTGACCCGCCCAGAAACACAACGGTTCCAAGACCCCAGATGAGCACGGTGACTCCCCACATCCAGGCAGTGCTGGCGTACGAGTCGGGCAATGGCACCGGGTTGTGGTGATCGGGTTTGTTGTGATCGATGACGAGCGCGGCCAGTCGGGTGAGCCCGACCCCCATCCCGACCCCCCACAGCACACCGATCGCTGCGACGAGGGGAGCATGAAGCCCGTTGAGCCAGGGAGTCGACGGCCGTGCCCGAGCACTCCACCACCTCTGCAGGTTGCGCGGTAACACCAGTGCTCCGACGGTCGCGAGAATGGCAGCGCCCACCAGCGCGGCGTCGAGCCAGAACAGCCACGTGATGGCATCGCCGACGATGTGTTGTGGCTTCGCGGCGAAGTTCGTCACGACGAGAAGCGTCGACGCCGCGACGACCCACAGCGCCGCGGGCCACGACACAAATGCCTTCGTCCACGATTCTGGCGTCGACGTCGCACGAGGGTCGACGCACAGGGCTGTGGCCATGACAACCGCGGCGAACATGGCGACAACGAGTCCCCAGATCACACGCGGTAAGGTGTGGTCGCCCAACACGATTGTCGCAGTGCAGATTCCGGCGACGGCGTGTGTGGTGATCAACACCGTTGCCCTGCCGTCCGACGGCGCGACGAACGCGTCGGTCGCGATCAGTGGAACCTCGGCGGGACCGGTGGCAGCGGGTGAGGGGTTAGGGGGCGCAGGGTCGGTGGGCGCGTCGACGTCCTTGTCGTTGTTGCCGTACAGGCTCACGAAGCCGCCGACGAGGAAGATCACGACGAGGCAGCCGAGGACGGACCAGTCGCGGCAGGCGCCGTCCGGCATCCGGCGAAACAGCACGCCGTCGATCAGGAATGCCAACTGCGCGATCATCGTGACGGTCAGAGCAAGTCCGAGAAGTCGCAGCAGTGCACGCAGCAGAACGACGCAGCGCTGGGCGATCGGGTTGTCCTGTCCGGCTTTCGGATACATCCACGCCGCAACATTGACCAGAGCGAACGGGCCGAAGAGCGCCCAGATCGCCTGTCTGGCCATTCCGGAGGTCATGTCTCCCCACCGGTACGCCACGCGGTTACGGGGGCGTCGGACGTGGTCTGGTTGCTCGGGGTACGTCGTGAAGACGCCTTTGAATCCCGCGCCCGGGACTTCGACGACCCGGGCGCTGTCGAGAATGACCGTAGATTCGGTTCCACTGACGCCGTGCGTCAGGAGCACGAACTGTTCGGAAGCCCGGTCATCGTCGGCCATGAACGAGAATTCTCCCACCTTTAGAACGGGGGAGTATGTCGTTCGGATGATGCGTACGCGTTGTGTCGCCGTGGTGAGTAGAGACACAGGATCTTTCCGACGCTGGAGGGCTTAGCGTCGAAGCATGTCCACAACGAGGTCGCATTCGCAGTTCATCGCGCTCGACGTCGAGGCGCTCTGGTCGGTCATCGGAGATCCGAGGCGACTACCCGAGTGGCACAGCGGATATCGCGAAGTGAAGCTCGACGGCCCGCCGGAAGTTGGCGCCCAGGGTGACTACGTGCAGACGAATCCTGTTGTAGGAGCGTTTCATCGGCGGCTTGCACCACCCTTCACCATCAGCGTGGCCGACGAAAAGGTGTTGGCGTTGACCCAGCCGGAGCCGGTTGCGGACACGCGGATCGCGTTCACTCTGGTCCCCGTCGACGGCGGCACGGTGGTCACCGAGACAGTGACCACCACCGCCGCCGTAGGAGCGGTGAGCAGGTTCATTCTGTCGGGAGTTCCGCAGGTGACCAGGCGCACCGACTTCGCCCGCCTGGCACGGCTGGCCGGAACCCCGCGGGTCGACGACGCGCTCACCGTCGTCATCGCGGGTGGCAGCGGTGCACTCGGACAGCATCTCGCTGCCGACCTCGCCTGCCGCGGTCATCGGCCGGTGATCCTTACGCGCAGCGTCGACCCGGCGTCGCCTTTCGATCAACTCGACTGGGATGGGCGGAGTGTTGGTGCGTGGGCAGGTGCTCTTGAGAGCGATGGCCCGGTTGCTGTCGTCAATCTCGCGGGCAAGCTGGTCGACTGTCCGCCCACCGCACGCAACGTCGCGGCGCTGCGTGATAGCCGCGTCGATGCCACGTGTGCGTTGGTGGAGGCGTCGAAGAAGTTGCACATCCCGGTTGCGCGGTGGCTGCAGGCGAGCACCACCGCGATCTGGAGCGACGCGGGCGAGCAGTGGTGCGTCGAGTCCACCCCGCTGCCGGTCGGGTTACCGCAGATGACCGGCGTAGCCCAACCGTGGGAGGAGGCTGTTGCCGGTGCGAACACCGAACACTTGACCATCCTGCGGACCTCGATCGTGCTCGACGGGCGCTCGGCGGCGATGAAGCGGCTTGTCGACATCACGCGGGCGGGGCTCGGTGGGCGCGTCGGGTCGGGCAGGCAATGGTTCAGCTGGATTCACGTCGACGACTGGTTGGCCATCGCGCGCGCGGCATTGGGTCTTGACAGCGACATCGAGTTGCCCGATGGAGTGGTTGTGGGGGCGGCGCCGAATCCGGTCCGCAACGTCGATTTGATGGCATCCCTGCGGCACGCATTGCACCGACCGCCCGCACCGCCCACACCCGCGCCGATGCTGAAGGTGGGGGCGCTCTTCCTGCGGACCGACCCAGCACTCGGACTCACTGGGCGGCGGGCGCGGTCGGAGGTGCTCGACGAGGCGGGGTTCGAGTTCAGGTTCCCTGAGCTCGACGCCGCGCTGGCGGACCTACTCGGGCGCACGGCATAGTGCCTGCCGCAGATTTCTACGCCCCTGAGGCCGTTGGCGCGTACCGGTACATACCGAAGCCCGGTGGCGTGTAGTTTTCGGCGCGGAAGGTGTCGGCCGATCGGGTTAACCTCACCCCTCGCGCCGTCGGAAGCGGGCATAACGTGCACACTGAAGGCTCGCTTCCGAATACAAGGTGGTATCCGTGACCGGACCTCGTCCCTACCAGCCCGCGCCGAGCGGGTCGTCGTCGACGATCAGTCCCAAAGCGATCATCGCAGGCGGTGTCGGGGCGTTCTTCCTGATGATCGCCAGTTGCGGTGTCGGCACCGCCATCGGTGGGAGCGACAGCCCGCAGGCGGCGCCGACGGTCACCGCGACGACGACGCTGACCGAAACCAGCGCGGCGTCGAACGAGACCGTCTGGCGCACCACCACGGTGACAGCTACGCCGACCGCGCCATCCGAGGCCGCAGAGACCACCACACAGGTGGCCGACGATTCGGGCAACGCCCCGCGCGGGCTGGTGGGTCAGAGGACCACGACGCCGACCGAGAACTCCGACTCTGGAAGCGCCTACTACTCGAGTTGCAAGCAGGCCCGTGCCGCTGGCGCCGCACCGCTGTACGCGGGCCAGCCGGGCTACTCGTCGAGCCTCGATCGTGACGGCGACGGGGTTGCCTGCGAGTAGATCGGCTAGCTGAAGATCTGGTTACCGATGATCTGGCCGGCTTGCTCAATCTGTGGCAGTTCGGATTTCGAGCCGTGGGCGGCGAGCGTACTGCCGCCGGTGCTCCGGAAGACGATTCCTTTGGAGTGGGAAGACTCTCGGGGAGTCGATCATCGGATGTAGACGGTGGAACCTTCGGGTGGAGCTGTATTGCTGATCAACTTGCCCAGGCAATGATCACGGTCGAAGTTCTGCTGCTGACACCACGAGACTGCGGCCTGGGGACTGGGGAACGTCTGCGCGGTGATGGTGACCCACCAGCCGGGCACGGATACTGCTGTGAGTACGGGGTCAGTGGGTGCTGGGGTTGTGAGTGCGGCGGCTGTGGGTGCAGGGACGACGAATGCGGGTCAGACAAACGCGGCGATTGGTACGGCGCGGGCGGTGCAGGTGAATCCGGTGGAAGCGTCTCTCTGGCGCCCGCACGCACGCCGGCCGCCCGCGGTGTTGCCCGGCCGCGGGCCGCGCGCGGTTGGTCGGGTAAATAAATGCCTTTGCACTCCAATAACTCGCTCTCCTTGTCGATTGACATATTGTGGTTGACGATTGAAGGGCATCCTCGACTGAATTGTCCCGGAAAATCGGCGTGGTCAAGAACACATGTTGTCACCGTTGAATGGCGCGTTGAAACGAATTCGTACACAACGTCTCATGATTCTCGGTCGCGCGGTGCCGGCTTCGACGAACGGTTGTTCGTGCCTTCGCGCGTCTTCGACATTCTGAACTGGGGACTTTACGAATCCTTGGAAAAACGTGGTGCGTGACGTCGTGAGTGGCGCGGCAAGCGGCATGTATGTGAGACGTACACATCTCACTTTTTGGCGCCCGTGACGCTGAACAGCACGCTTCGATAGCTGGTATGGTCGCTTTAACGCGGTACATCCGGGGGGTCAGTTTCCATGGGGGGAAGCTGGACTATCGCGTAGTCCTTATGGACGACAAAAGAACACAGTTTCCGGGGGGATACTTTGATTTCGTCAACCGGCCGAATAACGGCCGGTCGCGATTCGTGGTGGGGTGATTCAACTACGATTGCGCGGCCGAACCGTTGGCATGATGCATACCTACGAGGTGTGCGTGGATCTGATGTGTTCGTGGTAGTCGCGAGCACAATAGTCGGGCAACTCATTCGATTCGGCAGCCATCCATTGGCGCCCGTCGGAAGGTTGCAAGTACCGCTCGCGGCTGTCTCGATCGTGATGATCGTCGGGTGGCTGGCGGTACTGAACATCGCGCAAACGTACGACAGGCGTGTCATCGGTTCTGGGGCCGCAGAGTACGTGCGTGTGCTGCGTGCGTGCTGCGCATTCTTTGGTGGGCTCGCGGTGGTCGACCTGCTCTTCAACTTCTCGATCGCGCGGGGCTACCTCGCGGTGGTCTTTCCGCTCGGGACTCTCGGATTGCTGATGAGCCGACGAGGGTGGCGAATGTGGTTGTCGCGCAGTAGAAGACGCGGCGAGAATCTGAGCCGGCTCGCTGTCGTCGGTGATATGGCGTCTGCGACGCCGCTGATTGAGCGAGTGATACGACACCCAGATCTCGGCTACAGCGTCGCAGGCATCTGTCTTCCACTGCACAACATCGACGACGCACCGAGCGAGATAGAGGTCGATGGCCGGAGCATCCCGGTGCTCGGCGGCATCGACGGCGCGGCGGACATGGTGGTCTCGTCGGATATCGCATCGGTCGCAGTCACCTCGGCAGATGTTCTCGGGCACCGCGCGATGCGCGAACTATCCTGGGAGCTAGAGGATTCCGATACCGAGTTGCTTCTGGCTCCGGCGTTGATCGATGTTGCCGGACCGCGGTTGACAATGCGTCCGCAGGCGGGTCTGCCGCTGCTGCACGTCGACAAGCCCCGCTATCAGGGAGCTACCAAGCTGCTCAAGCAAACCTTCGACAAGGTGCTCTGTCTCTTGATCTTGCTCGCCGCATTGCCCGTGCTGGTGATCTGCGCGGTGGCGATCAAGCTCGACAACCCCGGACCGGTGTTCTATCGGGCTGAACGAATCGGTGTGAACAATCAGCCGTTCCGGATGTGGAAGTTTCGCTCGATGGTCGTTGGCGCGCACAACATGCGGGCAGCGTTGGCGAGTGCCGACGAGGGCAACGGAGTCTTGTTCAAGATGCGCGATGATCCTCGGGTCACCCGCGTCGGGGCGATACTGCGGCGCTACAGCCTCGACGAACTTCCCCAGCTGTTCAATGTGCTCGGTGGAACAATGAGCCTGGTCGGCCCACGTCCGCCGCTACGGCAAGAGGTCGAGACGTACGACCACGTCATCGTGCGACGAATGTTGGTGCGGCCCGGGATGACTGGTCTCTGGCAGGTGTCCGGGCGCAGTGATCTTTCGTGGGAGGAGTCGGTGCGACTCGACCTCTCCTACGTCGAGAACTGGACTCTACTCGGCGACCTGATGATCCTGTGGCGCACCCTTCGAGCGGTCGTATCCAAGAGCGGTGCCTATTGATACACGCTGCCCGTGTCGTAGGCCTTCCGCGTCGTTGAGACCTGACGTCTCCGACGTTGCCCACCATTTGACTCATCGCGGTTTCGCCTGACGCATCACGCCGTCGGCATGCCCGCACTCGACAACTGAGAGAAAGAACGCACGATGAAACGCGCATTGATCACCGGAATCACTGGACAAGACGGCTCGTACCTCGCGGAGCTGTTGCTGTCCAAAGGCTATGAGGTACATGGCCTCATCCGCAGATCCTCCACTTTCAACACCAGCAGGATCGATCATCTCTACACCGATCCACACGAGCCGGGTGCCAGGCTCTTCCTTCACTACGGCGACCTGTCCGACGGTGCTCGGCTGGTCACACTGCTGACAACTATCAACCCCGACGAGGTGTACAACCTCGCGGCACAGTCGCACGTGCGGGTGAGCTTCGATGAGCCCGAGCACACCGCTGACACGACGGGAATCGGCACGGTCCGATTGCTCGAAGCCGTTCGGCAGACTGGTATTTCGTGCCGGTTCTACCAGGCGTCGAGCTCGGAGATGTTCGGTGCCTCACCGCCGCCGCAGAACGAGAACACTCTGTTCTATCCGCGTTCGCCCTACGGCGCGGCAAAGGTGTACTCCTACTGGATCACTCGCAACTATCGCGAGGCCTACGGTGTGTACGCGGTGAACGGAATCCTGTTCAATCATGAATCGCCCAGGCGTGGAGAGACATTCGTGACCCGGAAGATCACACGTGCGGTGGCCAGGATCAAAGCCGGCGTGCAGGAGAACCTGTACATGGGCAACCTCGACGCTGTACGCGACTGGGGATACGCGCCCGAGTACGTCGAAGGCATGTGGCGCATGCTGCAGGCTGATGAACCCAGTGACTATGTGCTGTCGACTGGCGTTGCTTACACCGTGCGTGACTTCTTGACCACCTCGTTCGAGCATGCGGGCCTCGATTGGGAAGAGCACGTCCGCTTCGACAACCGCTATCTCCGGCCGACCGAAGTCGATTCGCTCATCGGAGACGCAAGCCGCGCTCGTGATCTGCTCGGCTGGGAGGCGACGGTCGACGGTGCCGATCTGGCCCGGATCATGGTCGACGCCGATATCGCGGCGCTCGAATGCGAAGGCAAGTCCTGGATTGACACTCCTGCACTGGCGGATTGGAGCTGAGTACGATGACAACTTTTGAACCCGCACCCATCGATCGCTCGTCGCGGATCTACATCGCTGGCCACCGCGGTCTTGTCGGATCGGCTCTCTGGCGTACCTTCGCTTCCTCGGGGTTCACCGACCTGGTTGGACGTACGCGTGCCGAACTCGATCTGTGTGACCGCGCCGCGACGGAAGAGTTTCTCGCGCAGACGAAGCCGGATGTCGTCATCTTGGCGGCGGCAAAGGTCGGCGGCATCGGTGCCAACAACTCGTTCCCTGCCGACTTCTTGACCGAGAACCTCAGAATCCAGACAAACGTGCTCGATGCTGCACTCGAACAACGGGTTCCGCGACTGCTGTTCCTCGGCTCGTCGTGCATCTATCCCAAGTTCGCTGCGCAGCCGATCACGGAGGATGCGCTGCTCACAGGTGTTCTCGAACCGACCAACGACGCGTACGCGATCGCGAAGATCGCGGGCATCCTGCAGGTGCAGGCGGTGCGTCGCCAGTACGGTCTTCCGTGGATCTCGGCGATGCCCACCAACCTGTACGGGCCGGGTGACAACTTCTCGCCGGACAGCTCTCACGTCCTGCCTGCGCTCATTCGTCGGTACGACGAGGCGCGCAGCACTGGTGCTGACGTGGTGACCAACTGGGGATCGGGAACTCCGCGACGAGAGTTCCTCCACGTCGACGACATGGCGTCGGCGTGTCTGTACCTGCTGGAGAACTTCGACGGACCGCAACAGGTCAACGTGGGTACGGGAGTCGACCACACCATTGCAGAGATCTCGAAGATGGTCGCAGATGCTGTCGGCTACTCCGGCGAGACCATTTGGGATGTGAGCAAGCCGGACGGTACACCGCGCAAGCTTCTCGACGTCTCGACGCTGCGCGACCTCGGGTGGAGTCCGCGTGTGACCCTCGCAGAGGGCATCGCCGAGACCGTAGCCTGGTTCGCAGCGAACCGAGCAGGCGTTCGGGAGTGAAAATGGTTGTGCTACTTATTCTCTCACTCGGCAGCCTGGCGCTGGTCGCGTGCGAGACAGTGGTACCGGCGGAGGAGGCGGACGTCGTCGGCCCTCCGCCCATCCCGACGAGTGTCGTCGCGTTGGCAGGGGATGTCCTGGCGGCGCGTGGCAGCGTTGTCACGAGCGAGTCGCTGGAATCCTCGAGTGATATCGCACGGGTCGCGTCGCGTTCAGTGCGTGCCACCTACCGTTCGGTCGACGCAGTTGCGGGGACCACTACTCAGGTGACGGGCGCGTTCTATCTGCCGCGCGGTGAGGTTCCAACCGGCGGATGGCCTGTCGTGTCGTTCGCCCATGGCACCACCGGTCTGGCCAATGGCTGTGGGCCGACGCAGCTTTCGGATCTCGCGGGACTAGGAGGAACTGTCGCGGCGTTGCTCGGAATGGGATATGCGGTGGCGATGACCGATTATGCCGGTCTCGGGCCCGACGGCGTCCACCAGTACCTCCAGCCGACGTCGGCCGCCTACAACGTCATCGATGCCGTGCGTGCGTTGCGCGCCATCTCACCCGCGGTCTCGGATCGATGGCTCGCCTATGGTCCGTCCCAGGGTGGCCAGGCGGTATGGGCCGCTGACGAACTCGCTGCAACCTACGGTGACGGATTGAATCTTGTGGGTGCGGTGGCGATGGAACCTGCCGCCGACATCACCCGCCTGGTAGATCTCGCCGATGCGAACGCGATGTCGAGTGAGCAGCAGGCCATTTACCCGATGGTGGTCGAGGGAGTTCACCGGGTTGATCCCTCGTTGCCACTGTCGGACTATCTCGGCACGGCTGCGGTGTCACGCATAGATGCCCTCGTCGGGTGCGACAGGGATGCGCGCAGGAAGGCCACTGACGGGATCTCGCCGTCGGATCTGCGGCCGGCTTCGACACGGGCAGCCGATCGTCTTCGTGAGTATCTGCGCAGAATCGCGCTGCCGCAAAAACTGCTCACCGCACCGCTTCTCGTGGTGAATGGACTCAATGACCAGACGATCCTGCCGTCATGGGTCAGGGGGGCGACGCAGCGGCAATGCGACGCAGGTGGGCGAGTTGTCCACTACGAGATCCCCGGTGTCGGACATTCGGATCTGACACCCAACAAAGACGTCACCAACTGGATGACGCAGCGATTCCTCACCGACGCTGCGCCGTCGAACTGCAGAACGGAGTAAGGCATGGACGGCGACACAACACTGGCGCGCGAGGCACGCGGGGCGTCGGACATTCGTGATTTCGTGCTGAGAGAATTCACCGGTGTCGGGTACGACAAGGGCAGATCGCTGCCGGTTCAGTGCCTGTGGCTGTTCGCGAGAAGCATCATCAGCCAATGGTGGGTACCCAACAAGGTGCGCATCGCGGTGATGCGGATGTTCGGGGCGCAGATCGGTGCGCGGGTGCTGATCAGGCATGGGGTGCGGGTCCACTGGCCATGGAAGCTGGAGGTCGGCGACGACACGTGGATCGGGGAGGGCGCGTGGATCCTGAATCTCGAACCGGTGCGCATCGGTTCCAACACGTGTATCTCGCAGGACGTTGTGCTCTGTACCGGAAGCCACGATTCACGTTCGCGTAGCTTCGAATTCGACAATGCACCGGTCAACGTGGGTGACGGTGTGTGGATTGCTCTGCGCGCCACCGTGTTACGGGGAGTCACGGTGGGCGACCGAGCCGTCGTCGGAGCAACGTCGCTCGTCGTCTCCGATGTCAAGCCGGGCGCGACCGTGTTGGCGCCGTTGGCCGTCGAGGCCGATTCCAGCGAGGTGACGGCATGAGAATTCTGATCATCGGGCTCAACTACGCCCCGGAAGTAACCGGGATTGCGCCCTACACAACAGGACTCGCCGAGGGGTTGTGCGAGCTCGGACACTCCGTGACCGTGCTCACCGGCATGCCTCACTATCCGGAGTGGAGGGTCGACGACGAGTACTCCGACTCCGACGGTGTGTTGGAGGTCAGGAATGGTGTGCGTGTGCGCCGATTCCCGCACTTCGTACCGCGCGGCGGGTCGATGGCGAGCCGGGTCCGCATGGAGGTGAGCTTCGGACGACGCGTGGCGTCGGCGCACTGGGGTGATCCCGATGTCGTGATCACCGTCAGCCCCGCTCTGGTCGCGGCGTCGATGATCGTGACCCGCGCCAAGGCCGAGGGGGTGCCCGTCGGTGTGATCGTGCAGGACCTCTACGGACTCGGACTACAGGAGACGTCGTCGGGGGGTGGCCTATCGGCCCGTGCCGCAATGGGATTCGAGACGAAGGTACTGACAAGGGCCGACGGCGTGAGCGTCATCCACGATCACTTCCGCGATTCCGTTGTGGACATGGGTGTGCCGCGAGGCAAGATCACCACCATCCGCAACTGGTCGCACCTGCAGGGGTGGTCGCATCCGTCCGAGGCTCAGATTGGAGTAACGCGGGCGCGTTACGGGTGGAGCGACCGCGAGATCATCGTGCTGCACACCGGAAACATGGGTCTGAAACAGGGCTTGCTCAACGTTGTGGAGGCTGCTCGATACGCCGACAAAACCAACGCAGACGTGCGTTTCGTGCTCGTGGGCGACGGCAACCAGCGGGCCGAACTCGAGCGCGCCGCAAAGGGCATCACGCGGATACAGTTCGTTCGTCCGCTTCCGGGAGACGAATTCACCGAGATTCTCTCGGCGGCTGACCTTTTGCTGGTGAATGAGCTTCCGGGTGTCAGCGGAATGGCGGTGCCGAGCAAGTTGACGTCGTACTTCACCGCGGGTCGTCCGGTACTCGGTGCCGTCGATGCGTCGGGTGTGACCGCGTCGGAGATCCGGGCGTCAGGTGCCGGGATCATCGTGCCGGCCGGTGATCCTCAGCAGCTGGTCACCGACGCACTCGAACTCGGCTCCGATATGGAACGCTGTGACGCTCTCGCGGCACTCGGACCGATCTACGCAACAACGGTACTCGGCCGCGACGAAGCGGTCAGCAGGTACGAAAGCTGGTGTGCCGAACTCGCAACCGGCGAGACCGGGCGCGCCGCAGGGGCCACCGATGCCGAACTGACATTGGCGGCGCAGTGGCGATGAAACGAGTCAGTGGACTCGACGCGCTTTCCGCGGGCACCGGCGTGTGGGTGCTCGCCGGACCAGTAGCGGCGGCTGACAACTCCGGAATCGTTCCTGGTCTGCAGCGTTTCGTCGACAGTGATACCGATCAGCGGGTAGGGCTCGTTCCCGATCGTGAGTCGATGTGCTGGATCGACGAGCAGACGATCGATGATCGATATCTGTTGTCGGAGAGGCACATCGACGCGTCTGATCCGGTACTCACACTGACTCAGGCGATGAGTGAGGTGCCGGTGCTGGGGGTGCAGGCCGACGCTGCCGGACACCACCTTCTCGTCGCTTTCAACCACGGGATCGGAGATGCCAAGGTGATGGCCGAGGTGGTCGCCGAACTCTCGCGGTCACATGAGGAGACCCAACCGGCCGCGACATCGGTGCGGGTGGCAACGCGACGCCCGCTGAGGCTGGCGCACAAGACTGCGCTGCGTACTGCGCCGGGCGCATTTGCCGCGGCACTCGCATGCGTGGGTGCCCGTGTCGGTCGTGAGCTCGTCGGCGGAGCATGTCGCCGGATCACTGGTGCGGCAGGCCGCAGCCGACACAACGACGAACTGGCCGCGGCAAAGATGTCCGTGTGCTACGTGCGCAGCGAGCCGTCGTTCCTCGGCGAACTGACCCAGTGGCGCGCCGCACATGCGCCCGACGTATCGACGAACTCGATTCTGTTCCATCGGATCTGGCACGGAATACACGACGTCGGTCTCGACCCGATCGGTGAGGTCGAGCTCCTCGTCGACCTTCGTCGGCATCTGCCCAAGGGGGCCGATTCAGATGCAAACCTCGCCGCGGTCTCGTCCGTGCGGATCGCGGCCGACATGACGGCGGTGGAGTTCGGCAGTCGCGTTGCTGACGAGATGGTGTCGCTGCGGCCACTGGTCCGCGCCGGTCTCGCATCGTTGGCACGCAACGCGCGCAATGGAACTCGCCTACACCAGCTATGTGCGCCCGATATGCCTGTGCGCCCGCTATTAACGATCTCCGACATCAGTCGTGCGCCGGGAATCAGCAACATCGCCTGGCACGCCGACGCGACACAGGGTGCAGAAGTCCAGCGGACTTTTGCCGTGGCACTACAGCCGGGAAGTGCTGAGCGGATCTCGTTGGGACTGTGCACCATCGACGGCGTCGTACATGCCACCGCGACGTTCTCGCCCGACGTCGTCTCCCCGGAGGCCGTCGAACACGGCATCTCCCTGGCGCTGAACCCGGGACGGTGGTGAGAAAGATGCTCGCACCGGATCGCTCTGCTCGCGGGACCTCGCGTGGATTCATCGCCAAGATTGCGCTTGTGGTTGTGGCGACGGTCGTGGTTGCCTTTGCACTCTACTGGGGTTTCGTCCGCGACAACACGCCGTCGGATCAACAGGGTATCCGCGTCGAATCATCATTCAGCGCAACACCAAATGGTCCCGCGCCGCAGAAGTTCGACACCGGCCAGCCTGCGATGACTTCGAACACCTCGTCCGTTGCGGAAGATCACCTTCGTGTGGTCGATCACTCGTTGACGTTCACGCCCACCTCGGCAGAGCGTACGGCGGGCTACTTCAGCACACCGAACATGCAGGCGCCCGTCACCGCGCTGGGAGCCGACTTCGTCTTCCGGCCCGGCGATAGCTCCGATGGTGCAGTCGCCCTTGTGATCTCGCGCAACATCACGCGATCGGCTCCCTTCCTCGTGTCGCCTTTTCCGATGCATCTGGTACTCACTCCGGTGAACTGGAACGTGTCGGTCAAGAACGACGACATCGGCTCGCCGCTGCAGGTGATCCACGCCGAGTCGTATCGACATCGGCTGAACGCCGACGGGTCGACCGTGTACTCGGTGCGCGTGCACATCGACGGCAGCAGTATGACGATCGAGCTGCCCGACGGGACCAAGAAAGTGCTCAACGATGCACGAATCAGCCAGTGGCGCGGGCAGTTCGCGACCTTCGAGGTTTACGCGAACCAGGGTGCGACCGCAGCCAACGGAGGCTTCCGGAAGATCTGGGCAGAGTCGGGTGAGCACTGATATGGCCCCGACGGACACGATGAACCCGGTGGATGCGCAGCACATCTGGCAGACCACGGCTCGACGAGCTGTGTGGGCGAGCGCGGTGATTGCCGTACTCGGCTGTGCTGCTGGGCTACTCGTCGGCTCCGAGCAGCCCAGTGTTGCGCTGCTCGCGTTTGCCGCGGTGCTTCTCGTCTGGCCGGTCGCCGTCATCTCGTGGAGCCTCGAGGTCGGGGCACGCTCGCGTGCACAGCTGGTGTCGGTCGTATCGGTCGTGCTTCTCGTGGCGTGTGCGGGCATTGCCTGGGTGGTGTTCGGCGGGGTCACCTCGGTGGCGATGGGTGTGGCGGTTGCGGCCTTCGGGCTCGCTGCTGGCGTGCTGCTGACGTGCGTTCCGTGGCGCGATCCGCAGCGGGTGGAACTGATCCAGGCTGCGCCGGTGCGCGTCGTGGTGCCGCGTGCCGCCGGTGACAGCGGCGCTGCCTATCTCGGAGTGCTTGCCGCGGCGGTGTTGATCGTCTTCATCCCGGCCGCCATCATCGCCACCACGGACAACGAGTCGGGGCGGTTGTGGCTCTGGTCGATGGTCATCATCGCCATCTCCGGCTGGCGACTGGCGTGGTTGATCCGCCGCGGCGACAGGCGTCTCTACGAGATGACCTTCTGGGTGTTCACCTACACGTTCATGGGATTGGCGGCGCTGGCGCAGATTCGTGAACACAGTTGGCCCAACACAATTCTGCGCAGCGACTGGACCCTGGTACCTGCGGCTGCGCTCGTGGTGATCATCGGTTGTCTCGCCTTCCTCGTCGGTGCCTACGTGTCCACGCGTCTGGATCGCTTCCGTAGCTGGGATCAGTTGGCGCCGACGGGTGAGCGCCTGATCACCATCTCGTACCGCAAGCTGCTCGCGCTCACGGTGTTCACGGTGCTGTTCAACGTCTACTACCTGTCCAAGGTGGGAATCATCCAGTTCACCCAGAGTCGTGAGCAGGCGTTCGCCGCATACGACGTCGTATGGCGGCCGGGTTCACTAGGCATCCTCGTGCGTGCATGCACGTTCATGAGTTTGCTGGTGACGTGGTTGGCGTGGATGCGGTTTCGTAAGGAGATGACCGCTGCAGCTGAGGCAGGTGTGGCATACACCAAGTCGCAGAAAGTGATTGCGATCTGCTGTGCGTGGGGTATCGGAGTGTTGTTGCTCAACAGCATGAATCCGATCTCCAACGCGCGTTATCTCTCGGGGACGGCGATTCTGGCTGCGACGGTGGCGTTCGGCTGGTTTGCCACCAAGGCGAGATATCGGGCCATGGTGATGGGCTTCGTGCTCGCGCTGGTCGTGGTGTTCCCGCTCGCCGATGCCTTCCGCTATTCGGACTCCGCCGAAGTGAAGAGCAGCAACCCGCTGCAGTCGCTGATGTCGGCCGACTACGACTCGTTCGGCCAGATCACCAACGGTCTCCTCATCGCCGATCGCGACGGTATCGCCTTCGGCAGGCAGATGCTCGGTGTGTTGTTCTGGTGGGTGCCGAGAACATTGTGGGACGACAAACCCAAAGACACAGGCATCTTCATCGCCAACGGCCGCGGCTACAAGATGACGAATCTCTCTGCGCCGCTGTGGATCGAGCTGTTCCTCAATGGGGGCTGGGTCGTCATGGTGCTCGGCATGGCGCTGATCGGCTTCTACCTGTACCGCTGGGACAGTCGTATCGAAGCGCAGATGCGTGTTGCGCAGATGCCCGGCGTGCTGGGGTCGGTGTTGCCGTTCTATCTCCTGATCCTGATGCGCGGGTCGATGTTGCAGGCCATGTCTTACCTGATGTTCATCCTGGTCTTCGCGGCCATGGTGCGACGTTCCCCGCCGAACGTTGGTGGTCCGATGAACAAGAAATGGTTGCCCCGTTCGATGGCGTATTCAACTGAGCCTCAACCTGATCTGTCGGCGACGCGACAGAAGGAGATGGCGAGATGAGCGGAAGCAGACTTGTCTACCTCGCCCTCGGGGTCATGGCCGTGTTCACCGTTGTCGTGTGTGTTGCGGCTCTCGTGCGTGATGATGCACCCGGTGAGCCGGCGCAGCGTCGCACGGCCCTGGCCAGCACACGCGCCACCGCTCCGACGTTGCTGGTGATCGGAGACAGCTTCGCCGGTGGTACCGGAGACCCGCAGATCACGGTGTACCCGGAACTACTCGGTTCGGCCTTGGGATATCACGCGGTCGTAGATGCTCAGGGTGGCACAGGTTTCCTCAACGACGGCAACAACGTCAAGGTAGCCGGGAAGCCGAAGACGCAGCGGGCGATCGATCGCCTTGATCACGACGCTGACACGTTCCTTGTCGACCATATTGTGGTCGATCTCGGACGCAACGATCTCGGGTCGGAACCCTCGACTGTCAAACCCTATGTCCTGGCGTATTTTTCAAAGCTGCGGGAGATCTGGCCGACCCAGAAACTGGCGATTGTGGTGCCGACTTACGTGACCGCCAGAGTCGAAGACACGGTCTCCGCGATGCGTTCGTTGTTCTACGAGATCGCCGGCACCTACCGAGCCATAGTCGTCGATCCCGTGACACGTGGCTGGTACCGAGATCAACCACTCGGACCACTGCTCTGGAACGATCACGTGCACTTCTCGCAGAAGGGCAACGACCTATACGCAGCCAAGATCGCGAATTCGATGCTGGCTCAGGGCTTCACGCCGTTCAAGGAGGACCGATGAACGACTATCGTGCGCTACTGGCGCTTGTGCGGCCTTACTGGCTGATCGTCGTAGCAGGCGTCATGCTGGGAGTACTGGTCGGTGGGGCAGTCGCGCTGCTCATGCCGGCCGAGTTCACCACCCACAGCAGGGTGTTCATCGCAACACCCAACTGGAACGACTCGACAGCCGATGCCCAGCCCGGTACCGAGGACACCCAGACGGCATACGGCGACGAGTTCACCCAGCAGAGAATGTCGAGCTACCTCGAGGTCCTCACCAGTCCGCTTGTATTGCAACCGGTTGCGAGCAAGCTTGGAGTGTCCGAGTCGGATCTGCAGGGCAAGGTGACTGGTCGACTCGTTCCAGACACGGTGATCGTCGAAATCACCGCGCACGGATCGTCACCCGCTCAGGCGATGCAGATTGCCAATGCTGTTGCCGCGGAGTACACCGACGCCGTCGCGAACATAGAGAAGCCGTCGTATCGCAAGTCGTCTCCGGTGCAGCCGATCGTCATTTCAACTGCTGCGGAGCCAGATAGGTCGACGACGCCGGATGTGGGTGTCTACCTGGTCTGCGGTGCGGTCAGCGGCCTTCTCATCGGCCTGGCGGGCGCCGCTGCCATGGGGACGCGGAGGACGACGACGTCTTCGGATGCCCCCGACAGCACCAACACCGAACCTTCGGAAAACGAGAAAGTAACGGTCTGACAATGGAACTGCTCAAACTCACCTGGTATGTGATTCGTCGACGGTGGCCGATCATCCTGATCGTGCTGGTCGTTGCCCTGACAGGTGGCGCGCTTTACAACGCCACTCAGAAGAGCGAGTACACGGCGTCGACATCGCTGTTCCTGCGAGCTCCTGATGTGAAGACGTCGTCGAGCGCTTATCAGGGTGATCTGTTCTCGCGTCAGCGCGCACAGACATACATGAACATCATCACGAGCGACGAGCTGGCGCAGTCCGTTGTAGACAAGCTCGGATTGTCCATGAGTCCAACGGAACTCGAGGGACGCGTGAGCGCCTCCACGGTCAAGGACACGGTCATCATCGTGTTGTCGGCCAAGGACTCCGATCCGCAGCAAGCGGCGAATATCGCCAATGGCTATGCGTCGGTGTTCGCCTCTTACGTCGCAAAGGTCGAGAACGTTCAGAACGACCCCAACGTCCCGCCTCTCGTCACGGTGATCAATGCGGCCAGTGCCGACACCGCCGTCCGTGGTGGCTACTCGCTGCCGATGACGCTTGTCTTTGCACTCATTGCTGCGCTGGTTGTTTCGGCTCTGATCATCTGGTTCCTCGAGTACTTCGACACCAAGCCCAGGACGCGCCGCGAGGTCGAAGAGGCGGCCGGGGCTCCGGTGATCGCCACATTCGGTAGCGACATCGACGATCCCGGTGTCCCCAATGGTTCGCTCACGCCTGCGCTCGCAGAAGAGGCGCAACGAGGTGGCGTCGCGGTGAGACAGCGACTGCAGCAGATCACACGATCCGACGACGACACCGACGATGATGACGGCAACGTAGATGGTGCGGCCTTCGCGCTTGTCGGAGATCGCGTCGGCGTCGGCGCGGTGCAGGCCGGATACGCGATCGCAGAGGGGATCGCGGCGAGCGGATCGAGTGTGTCGCTGCTGACCATCGGCGCCTATGTTGCTGATGTACCCGCTGATTCGGGGTCCTCGGTCACTTTGCTGTCGCTGACGACGGCGTTCAGCGACGAGTCGACGATCCGCGAGTCGCTCGAGCAGTTGCGCTCGAAGACCGATTTCGTCGTCGTTGCGTGTTCGTCGGCGGTTACCTCGGTGGAATCCGAGGTAGCGCTGTCACTGTCGGACGGACTGGTGTTGTGCGTTGCGCCGGCGCGGTCGACGTCTGTCGGTATCCGCGAGGCCGTGCGAGTCAGCGACGGAATGCACAAGCCGATGCTCGGCGTCGTAGTCACGCACGCCGTGCAAACACCGACGGTCAGCGGTGTCTACGTTTGAAGAGCACCGGAGAAAGCTGCGCCGGATACGCCTGCACTCGGGCCAGCTGCGCCGGATAGGCCTGACGAACCAACAACGCGCAAGGATGCACCGGCCGTGTTGAGGAAGATTCGCGCCGCCAGCGGGCTGCTCGACCAGATCTTCTCCAGCGCGAGTAATGGTCTGATCCTGTTCGCGCTCGCCGTGGTGGCTTCCCCGGAGACGTTCGGTCGAGTGGCGTTGCTGTTCACTCTGCTTGCGGCGGCCGTAGGCGTGCTGCGTGGAGCATTGGGTACGCCGCTATTGCTCACGGCAGGATCGGGAGATGCGGCGATCCGTCGGCAGGGTGGCTTCTCGATGGCCGCCGCGGCGCTCGCAGGACTTGTGATGTCGTCGGTGCTGGTGATCTGCGGAGCGCTCCTCGGGGTGTTCACCGAGTCGCTGCTGATGGCCGTCACGATTCCGATCGTCCTCACGCAGGATGTGTTGAGATACGTTGCGATCGCGCAAGGCAGGTCGCACCACGCGATGGTATGGGATGGCCTCTGGTTTGTAGGGAGCGTGACTTTCCTGGCGCTCGCGTGGACGATGCCGGACTCCATGACGGCCAATAGTCTCGTTTTCGGCTGGTGCGCGCTTGCCGCGATCGCGCTGGTTGGACTTGCGGTCAGCGTCGCAACCGCGCCGCGGCTACGTGGGCTCTGGGCGTGGGTGGTACACGACGGTTGGCACCGCCTGCGTTACGGCGTCGACTCGGGGCTCGAACAGGCAACGGTATTCATCGTTCTCGCCCTGGTCGGTGGCTACATCGATGTGCATGCGTCTGCGGCGCTGCGCGGTTCGACCGCGGTCCTGGCTCCGTTGGCAATCATCTCAAGTGCATTGCCGCTGCTGATCATTCCCGAATCCGCGCGGACCGGCCGCACGCCCGCCGAGACCTGGCGGCAACTGGTGAAAGTCGCCTTCGCGACATCGGCCATCGCGCTCATCGGTGGCTTGGTGCTCAGCATGCTGCCCGACTCGATCGGACGGTTGGCTCTGGGCGATACGTTCGACCTGTCACGTCACGTCGTGTTCTTCGTTGCAGCCGAGTACGCGATCTCCGGGTGGTTGTTTGCGCTTGGGATCTACCTCAAGGCCCAGAATCACTCGTCGGGCGCGCTGGTGGTCAAGTGCTGCTGGGTTGTCACAACTCTGACTGCGGTCACGGTGGCACTCATCATCGACCGTTCGGCACTGAGCGTCGCGATCGCCATGGTGGTCGCAAGTGTCGTCATGTGCGTGGGGGCGCTGTGGTGGTTCACGCCGTGGCGAGCTTCCGATACGAATGAATCTTTTGAAAGCTCCTCTCCCTCTGAGGATCTCTCACCGACCTCCCCTATAGACGTCCGCAGTCTGATCGATACTCCCTTGGACGGGGGAGCAGTGAAAGGAAATCCCGATGGTGTTACGTACGCTGGCCGAAATGTTGGTGTGGTTGCTGCCCCCGCTTCGCGTGAAGAACCGTTTGCTGGGTTTGTTCGGCCATACAATCCATCCGACAGCTTCGATCATGCCCATTATCGCCATCGGCGTCAGACGAGTGAAAGTTGGAGCCGGCTGTAAGATCGGTCTGCTCAACACCTTTCGTGGTCTCCGGTTGATCGAGTTGGACGATGAGTCCCTGATCGAGTCGTGGACGTGGATCTCCGCCCACCCGATCTTCCAGACGCTCGACGACCAAGCGGGAACCCTGTATCTGGGATACGGATCGAAAATCGGAAGTCGTTGCTATATCGATTGTTCCGGCACTGTTGTCGTGCGGTCGTATGCGGCCCTCGGTGGTCACCGCTGCGTGCTACAAACGCACGAGCCGGATCTAGACGCCGCCGAGCAGACGGTGGGACGCATCACGATCGGTTCACGCTCTCTGGTGTCGAGTCTCACCGTGATGCTCCAGGGGGCTTTCGTGCCGCCGAATTCGGTAGTGGGCGCGCACAGTACAGTGCTCGCGGGATACGACGAGACGTCGCCGAGTGGGCTGTACGTAGGTTCTCCCGCCAAGTACAAGCGCGAGCTGACCGGTGCTTGGTTCGACCGTGACTTCGTGACGATGCGCGACCACCGAATCGATGCGCAGCAGGGCGTCCTGACGGCGGATCGCGTGCGCGACATACGCAATCCCGGTGCTGCGGTGACGCCATCAGAGATGGCTGCGACGCCGTGACGTCGAATCCCGCGACGTCGACAGCTCGAAAGCCTCTGCGCATACTGCACATCGTCACTCTGGTGACAACCGACGGTGCGTTTGGTGGTCCGGTTCGGGTGGCAGAGAATCTCACGGACTATCTGTCCGGCGAAGGGCACGACGTGACAGTCGTCGCGTGTCGCGGAGAGGGCCTCGGTGAGACTGAGCAGTTCAGACGTTCGACGTTGAGGTTGTTTCCGACGTTGACTCGGTTGTACAAGCGAAGCTTTGTGTTGACGACGTCGCTGTGGGCGTTGCTGTGGGTATTGCGGAACCGAGGACGGTTCGACGTCGTGCACGTCCATCTCGCGCGGGACCTGATGACGGGACCTCTCGGATGGCTGGCGGCGTCGGCGTCGACGCGTGTGATCGTGCAGCCGCATGGCATGGTCATGCCGCGAGACGGGCTGGTGTATCGCATCTTCGACGCGTTCACCATCAACCCGATCCTGGCTCGTGCTGACGAGGTTCTGTACCTCAATGACGCCGAGCGGCACGATTTGGAGTCCGTCGCCCCGAGGGGAAAAACGTTGCGGCACTTGGCTAACGGTGTGCCGATGGACGACGGAGTGGGTACGGTTCATGAGTACGACGACACGAGTCGTCCGCTCGAGTTCCTGTTCCTCAGTCGACTGCACGAGCGAAAGCGGCCCGTCGACTTTGTGCGCGCCGCGGTACTGGTGAATCAGGGTGCCGCGCAACGGGGTCTACCACGAGCACGGTTTGCGCTCGCCGGGCCAGACGAGGGGAGCGCGGCGGCGGTGCAGGAGTGCATCGACGTATCGGGGATGTCAGACGACATCCGATGGGAGGGGCCGGTCGAGCCGTCGTCGGTGCTGGGGCGCTTCGCGAAGACGGATGTGTTTGTGCTCCCATCGATTGCCGAACCCTTCGGAATGGTTGTGCTCGAGGCTATGTCGATGGGTGTGCCGGTCATCGTGACCACCGAATGCGGGTTGGCAGACCTGGTTACCGAGTTCGACGCAGGGGTCGTCGTGGAACCTGGACCGGAACCGCTCGCGAACGCGATGAACAGCTTGATCGATGATCGTGACCGGCTACGAAAGCTCAGTGCAAACGCCTTGCGGGCCGCGCAGAGTATGTCGGTCGGCGGAGTCGGACGCAGATTAATGGAGCTGTATACGGCCTAATATCACCGTAATCCGCCGCCCGCGACGTATTGGAGGTCTTGCACGAATGGAGTGGCGGTGACGTCGACAGGGCTGTCGGCCGTGGCGGTGACGGCGTTGTCGCTGTAGATCCACGCGGACACATGTCCGTTCGCCAGCGGGAAAGTACAGGTGGTCACACCTGCGGGGATCGCGCAGTACTGCTGATTGCCGTTGATGGTCACACCCGCATACCCGGGTGTTTGCGAGAATGCGGTGACCTCGACCTGATTGACGGCGGGTGTGCTGCCTGCGCGCAGGGTCATGAGTTTCGTCTGCGGGAAGCTGGGCTTTTGCGCGGCGGTCTGAGTTCGGTGCGTGACGTAGACGGCGTTACGCAGGATGCTTGGGGTGCCGCCGGACTTGTACTGTGCCAGGTAATAGGCCATCAGGTCGAGGATGCGGTATCCGTGCTTGACCGACGGCGCAATCTGGGTGCCCTCGGCGTAGTCGTTCCAGGTGATGAGTTCTACCCAGTTGGCGTTCTGTTGTGTTGCGATTTGCCATGATTGGCGCATCGTGGTGCCGTTGACCGCTTCGTCGTAAATTCCCTGAGACGGCCGATTGTCTTGGAAGGCAACTGTTTGCATCCACTGCTTACCGAGTTGGTGTGCGCGTGTGATGAGGTCGACCGGTGAGCCCCTGCCGACGTTGGTCGTCGGCATGAAGGCGGGATTGCGACCTCCCCACGAACTCAGGCCGTAGCTGATGGGCGCAAAGGCTTCGAGGTTGGAGTTCGCGTCGAGGAGTATCGGGTAGAAGGCGACGGAGATTCCACGCTGCGAGAGCAGGGAAAACACCTGTTGCCACCACGCCGGTGTCTTGTTCTCTGCACGGAACGCGCTGAGGACCAATCTTCCGTCGTCGAGTCGGGTGGCTGCAACACTCGACGCGTAGGCGGCTATGTCGTCGACAAATCCGGCCATCGATTGACTGGCGACAGGCCCGTCCATGTCCATGGTCAGCAGGATCGAGAAGCCGAATCTGGTCGACGCGACCCCCAGCATGTCGTCGACGATGGTCGACGCTGATCGTGCCTGGATCACGTCGACCGCGAAACCGTTGATGCCCACGCTGCGGGCTTGGTCGACCTCCGTACCGAAGTTCTTGTTCTTCCAGTCGGCTGCGGACGACGGCGTTACGGGCAACGGGCGATCGCGGAGGTAACCCCCATATGCGGCGTGGACACCGTTCTCGCCGGTCGGGGTGAGGTACTGCGTGGTGTAGTAGTCGCTGTCCGACGGTTTGTTGTCGAAGGAGAGGGGAAAGTGCGGCATGTAGTGCGCGAAGACCTTACGGCCCGCGGTGCTCCATGACGGAACGTCGAAAGGTAAGTAGGTGGTGCTTGCAGTGGGACGAACTCGGTTGGTGTTTATCGTCGCTGCCACTCCTGCGACGAGAGCCGCGACGATGACAGTGCAGATTGCGATGCCGACCATGGTTCGTCGTCGACTCCTGCGGTGATGCGGGGTCATGCCTGCTCCGTTCACGATCCCCCCATGGACTTTTCCGTCATCACCAGCGATGACACTATCCAATGATCGACTATGACGGAGACTGAGATATGGAGGCGCGCACGGCGATCCGCAGGATGTGGGCGAGTGCCGGCTTCGTCTGTCTGGTTTGCGTTGTTCTGCGGCTATCCCGATGGCGCGAGAGTGTGCCGAGGGGCGAGGGGCTCTCTACGCGCGGCCGCGGTACTTCCGGTGGTACTCGTCGTACAGATCGGCGTTGCGGACCCGCTCGTTGTGCTTGACCAGATCGGGGTTCAATCCGTGCTGCTCGAGTCGGTGCCTGCGGTAGATGACATTCAGGGCGATCGAGAAGAAGACGTATGCGATGGGGATCGGCGAGAACATGATGAACCGGACGCCCCAGTCGGCAGGAACGAACAGCATCGGCAGCATCAGGATGATGCAGGGAATGGCCCAGCGGACCACCATGCGCAGCGGGGCGCCCTTGCCTGCCAGGTCGTTGACGACCCAGTCGCGCATCGAGTCCGGCAGCACTGCTCCGTAGCAGTAGCGAATGTACTGCCAACCTCGTGGTCGAGCCGAGGTGTCTGCCATGGTTTGCGCCCTTCTCGAAATTCAATCGCGTGCGACTGAATTCTACGCGACGCCGTGAGGGAGGCGTCGCACACCAGTGTCCGTGCACTCACCCCGCGTCCCGCACGACGCCGGACTTGTCGACTTCCATTCGGGTGCTGGAGCCGCCCAACGGTCGGTGCAGCACTGAGGCGACGGTCGAGCGATTCGCCGGCGAAACCCTTACGAACACCTCGCCATTGGTTGCGTCGTCGAGCACGCCAACAGCCAGCTCGGTGATTCGGGCTCGCATTTCGGGCGCCAGCGGGGCGGTGGAGTCGTCGATGAGCACCACGTCGACGCCGCGGAGTCGAGCCTGATAGGCGGGATCGTCGAGATCGAGTTCACTCATCAGCGGTGCGCGCAATCGGTCGCGGAGATGAGCCTCGAGGATCTCGCAGTCCAGTCGTTGTTGTGCAGAGAGTTCGGCACCCGAAGCGATCAGTTCGAGAAGTGGTCGGGCAAGCGAATCGAGATGTCGCACCTGCCGTGTCCGTTCGTCGGCAGCGGCTCGCGAGGCCGCGAGCTGCGCTACTCGCACAGTGGTCTGCTGTCGTAGTGAGAAGACTTGTTGCGCTGTGGGGTTCAGTGTGTAGGAGAACAGCATTGCCATGAGGAGAGGTGCGATGTCGGCGGCCACCTGAACCACGGACGCGACGGCTCCGGCACCGCTCAACGCACCCCACGTGGCGAATACCACGATGTTGGCGAGAAAGCCGATCCACGGTGCGAGTCGTCGTCCGCGCACCACCATGAACGCGTAGATCGCTGCAGACGCTCCGTGACTCATCGCAACGGCAACGGAGGTGATCGCTGCAGCCGGCGACACCGACAACACGAGCATGCCGCACACCGGACCGGTCGCAGCGAGGAGCACGGTCGGCAGCGTGGGGAGCGGATCACCCTCAACTGCGATGAGAGCGATGGTGGCAGCCGAGTAGATGATGGCCGCGGCGATGGGGCCCCCTACGTTGGTGACGGTGCCCGCGGACGTCAGAGCTGCGAGCCAGCACCCGCAGATGAATGCGCCCGCCACCAGCCACACGCCGCGCTCGCGCATGCCGAGGAGGTATCTGGCATCGCTCAACTCGTGCGGTTCCACGACAACCTCACTGTTGTTCCGCGCCCCGGCTGCGACTCGATGGTCGCCGAGGCTCCGTCGAGCTTGGACATCCGGCCGACGATGCTCACTGAGATGCCAAGACGTGAGGCGGGAATCGCATCGGGGTCGAATCCTGTTCCGGTGTCGATGATCTCGACGGTCAGCCTGTCGGAAGTCGACGATGCCCGCACGCGTGTGCGTGCCTCAGGCCCGGCGTGGCGAAGGGAGTTTCGGACAGCCTCGGCGGCGGACGCAGCAAGTGCCGTGACCACTGCTCCCGGATAGCGGACGGCGTCGTCGTCTACGAAGGCGGAGACCGTCTGCTGCGGCGCGACGAGGGCCACCGCCGCGCGGATATGACTCAGAGCCCGGGAGGCGCCGACGTCGTCGTCGACGTCGTCGGAGCCCGCTCGGTCGATGGAGGCCAACGCATTGCGCGCATCCTGAACCAGTTCAGACGACGTTCCGCGGCGCGCGGCCAGTAGGAGCGTCGACATGACGCTGTCGTGGGTCAATGCGTCGAACCGTGCCCGCTCTGCCGAACGTGCCTGTGCGGCAGCGGCTGCGGCGGTGGTCGCGTAGGCCTCGGCCCGCGACTGGTCGAGAACTCTGGCGGTGCGTCGGCCCATGATGGTGGCAACCACAAAGACCATGGAGAACGCGTTCATCCAGGCCAACTGGCCCACGATGGGTCCAATCACCTGTGCTTGCCGAACCAACCTGTCTGCGACGATGGACCCGCTGACGGCAACCACGAGTACCACGAATGCCCAGGCCGGTCGGAAAGCGAGGGCTCCGCAGATGGCGGCGAGGCCAGGAAACATCGAGAGCCACAGCCCCTGCACGGTGTGAATCTGTCCGCCGTCCCAGGCAACCCACCAGAGGGCGAGCGTGATCAGATAGCCGATTGCGCTGATGCCGGTGATGGCCTGAAGTCGCCGGTAGCCGGCGCGATACGCCAGGGGGGCCATGGCCAGTCCGGTGCCGAAGGTCAACAGCACTGCCGTCGGGGTATACCAAGAAGCGGTGATTTCAGATGCCGCGGCGATCGGAACCGCCAGTTGTGCGCCGTAGAGTAGGTAGCCGGCGGCCGCGAAGAGAGTGAACTGCCGGAGAATCCGGCGACCCGCGAGCGCGTCGCGCGCGGTCTCGCTTACGGTCGGAGACGACGCGGTATGGGTAGCCATCCGTCCTCGATTGCTCGTTTGTAGAGATCCGTTTTAGTTGGTGCAGGGCGTCCGGCCCCCTGGTATCTCAGTCGGATACGGCTCACATAATCGGCGACGGTCTCGTGGGAGAGGTGGAGCTCTCGTGCGACGCGAGCGGTCGACTCGCCCGCTGCGTACAGCTCGAGCACACGTCGGAGTTGGGGTGGAAGGTCGACGAATTCTTCGTCGGAGTCGATGGCCGCGGCCCAGTCGATACTCGCGACGGTCTTGCCGTCGAGTGCCTGCGCGATGCCGTCGAGGAGCTCGGCTTCGCGTGCGTTCTTGCGAATCACTCCCAGCACACCCGCGGACGCCGCTTGGCGCACGAGATACATTTCGTCTCCCGAGGTGTAGACGAGCACTGGTACGTCGGCGGCGGTGAGCGCCTCGATGTTGGTAAGCGGGGTGGTGCCGTCGTCGAGTCGCAGGTCGAGGAGCACGAGGTCCAGGTCGGTGGTGGTTGCCAACAGACCGGCTACCGTGTCGGAGCCGGCGACCAGTGTGAACTCTTCGTGATCGGCGAATGTGGCACGCAGTCCGCGCACGATTTGTTCGTGGTCGTCGACGACACCAATCCGAGCAGGACGGGTCGAGTCATTCATGTACCGAGTTTGGCTGACCAAGGAGGCGATGCTCTACGCAACGAGCGCCGTGATCGCACTGCAGCACTCTTATTGGTCTGTTCGGACCACAGTTCACTCCGTTGGATGGAGCGGGTGGATGAAGTGAGGCCGCGTGGGGCAGCCAGCCGCGTGTCGGAAGGCTGCCCCGCGTGTTGCCGCGCGGACGTATGGAGTTCTCAAGGTTCGTGCGCGGTCCCGCGGTGCGGATGCGCTGGGGTGTGGTCTAGCGCACGCCGGGCTCGCTCGTGTCTGGCTGAGTCATCTCATGTCTGCCTGAGTCATGCGGCGGCGGGCAGGTTGTCGAGGTTCATGGTGCGTCGGTGATAGGACATGATCGGGCGGCGTTGGGGGTCGACGGTGGTCGGTGGAATGAGCCAGGGGTGGCGGTCGTGGCCCATGACCACGTCCCAACCGCGGTGGTGGACGTCGTAGTGGCACGAACTGCACAGCAGGCAGCCGTTCTCGAGGTCGGTGTCGCCGCCGTCGGCCCAGTGCGCGATGTGGTGAGCGCGAGTCCACGAGGCGGGCGCACCGCATTTGATGCAGCAGTGGTCGCGCTTCTTCAGCGCTCGGCGTTGGGTGCGGGTGAAGAGACGTTTGGTGCGGCCGACAGCCAGCGGGACTTCTTCGCCGTCGGTGATCATGACGGTGACGTCGGCGTCGCAGGCCAGACGTCGGGCGGTGGCTTCGGTGACCGCACCCATGAACGGCAGTGTCGACAGATCGGGAGTTGCAGCGGGGATGGTCAACCCGAGTTGAGTAGGAGCGGCCAATCCGGCGAACGGTTCACTGATCACGTTGTCACCGTTGATGTTCGACGATGCGTCGGTACCTGTGCCGTTGGCAGCTAGATCGAGGATGATCTCGAGCGCGTCGGCGCACCGACGTTCGGGGCCGCGCGGGTCGCGTGAGCCGTCGGGTTGCGGTTGCGGAGCCGAGAACTTGTCGATAGCTGTCATCAGCTTCTCGGCGACGGAGGCGTCGAGATCGGCTTTGACGCGCAGTCGGCCGTCGACTTTGGTCGTTGTCAGCGAGTTGATGCAACGGTCTTCGGCGGGTGGCAGACCGCCGGTGTCGTCGGATCGAATGTTGCCGACGGTGCGGGCATATTCGAAGATGTCGGCAGGCGTGGTTGTCGAGAATGCCTGTGCGGCAAGCGAAGATGCGTACCGTCGTCGTTCGTCGCTATCGATAGGTGTGGCGCTGCGCTGCTCGATATGGGCGAGTCCGCGCACGATGGCGTCGACATGTGCCGACGAGAATGCGCCGTCTGCGGAGAACCCGTCGACCGTGCCGAGGCTCCCGAGGGCCCGACCGATGCGTAGCCATCGGTGCGCGTCGGCTGGGGCCACTCCAAGCTCGCCCAAGAGCTCAGTCATCTTGCGGCCCTGGCGTTTATCGACACCGAGCCGGCACAGCGCGGCCGTATGTGCGGCGAGCTGGTGCTCGGTGACGTTGCGCAATTCGATCAACTCGCGGATGGTTTCGCAGGCGAGAGCGGCGTCGTCGTGGCTGGCGCTGACGGCATCGCGGACCACGGCGATAGCGTCGCGGAGCGCGGCAAGAACAGGGTCGGCAGGGGCAGGGTCGGCAAGGACGGAGTCGGCTGAAACGGTGATTGGCGACGAATCAGACATGACTCCAAGGTACACGAACGCGTGTTCGAGTCAAGCTCTATTATTACTGGTAGAGGGCCTGTGGATAACTCGGTAGTAGGCGCCGAAACTGTCGGTGGCGAGTGGTATTGGCGACCACTTGTCTGTCAGACTTCGACCGCCGGCACGTGCCGGGCTAATCCGAGCGCGGGCGAGTGTGCGGGGTCCACTGAGCGCCGTCATACCAGCGAAGCAGCGCCGGATTGTCCGGTGCTGCATACCATCCGGGCTGGAACGCTGCGTTTGGGATCTGTGAAATCGTGCGTCGAGATCTGGTGGATTTCACAACGAGTACCACGACTATCGCAGGCACTCCGACGACCAATAGGAGGACAACGAGAAGGATCAGCCAGTGGAACCAGGAGATTGCGCCCATGGCCGGAAAGTATAGGGGTCCGAATCAGGTTGCAGGATCGTCGGATCCGCACCCATGTGGCAGCCTCGACGAGGTGGAAGCACTCGGCTTTGGCGCAGTCAAGGTGCGCGGGTGGGCATTTGACCCGAGCGACAGCGGAAGATCCATAGATGTCCACGTGTATGCGGGACCGCAACCGGGTCAATCGGGAGGCTATGCGAACGTGCTGAAGGCAACGAAATCGCGACCCGACGTCAATACCGCGTACGGAATCACCGGCAGCCACGGCTTCGACACCACCGTCTACACCAAACTCCGTGGGCCTCAGACGGTCTGTGCGTATGGCATCAACATCGGCGAGGGCTGGACCAATCCCCAAGTGGGTTGCAAGACAGTCACCGTCAAGTAGTTGTGCTACGTGAAATCTGACGGTCTCGTGGTCTTCCCGCGGTGTGCGGTGCGCGTGGTACTCACCTCGCCACCCGCCCACTGACGAAATGCTGACGGCACAGCGCGCGGTACTGCATCGGTCCGTCGGCGGTATCGCCGACGGCGACCACGTCGCCGGTCCGCACCATCACACCGTCGACGATGCGAGCGTTCATGAATGCTGTTCGGCCACACCAACACAGGACGACGGCCTGTAGTCGGTGCATCTCGTCGGACACCTCGACGAGACGTGCAGCGCCGTCGAACAGCTTTGATCTGAAGTCGGTGAGGAGTCCGTAGGCGAAGACGTCGAGGCCGCTTTCGTCGACGATTCGCGCGAGTTGGTCGACCTGCGCAACGCTCAAGAATTGCGCCTCGTCGCAGACGACGTAGTCGATTCGCGAACTGGGAAAGCCTTCGACGAGCGCAAAGACGTCTGTGTCGTCGTCGATCAGCACGGCGTCGGCGACGAGTCCGATCCGACTTGTGACCAGTGACTGGCCCGAGCGGTCGCGCTTGGTCATCAGCAGACCGACTCGCCCCTGCTGGCCCTGATTGAAGTGCGTCTGCAGTGCGAGCGTCGTCTTACCCGCGCCCATCGGTCCGTAGTAGAAGACGAGGCGACCCGGCTCGTCCACTGTGTGCACCTCCGTTGCGAGCACCTCCTCCAAGACCAGGCTTTCGCCGCCAGTGCTCGTCACATGATGCTGCACGGGTGCGAGTCGTGCAGGACTACGGGGCACACAGGAGCAGGAGTCGTGCAGGACCAGGTAGTGGCCCGGTGGATACCCGATCGTGTGTCCGTTCCCTTAATCGGACGAACTTCGCGATATGGGTGCACGTGTCGCCTCGGTGATCGCTACGCTGCGGCCATGAATCGTGCCCTGAGATGGTCGTTCTTGCTGTGCGCGCTGTGTGTGACTGTGCTCGTCGGATGCGGGACGTCGACAAGCGGTGCGCCGGTCGGCGCATCGTCGCAGACGACCTCGCCCAGCAAAGCCACGACGCCGGTGGTCGTGGTGCTCGACGGTTCGGAATCGATGCAAACAGCAGATGCTCCGGGACCACGCATCGACGCCGCGCGGTCGGCGGTGAAGACCTTTGTCAACGACCTCGAACCGCAGACGCCGTTCGGTCTCGTGGCGTACGGCAACACGATGAGTGCCAAGACGACCCCGCAGCCGACGGGATGCACCGACGTTTCGACGCCGATCCGCCTCGCCCCGATCAACAAGGCCGAGGCCGTTCAGGCGATCGACGGGATGAAGGCGCTCGGCTGGACGCCGCTGTCGCGCGCGCTCACTCAGGGCGTCGAGACGCTGGGGTCCGATGGTGGGTCGCTGGTTCTGGTGTCCGACGGCGAAGCAACGTGTCAGCCCGACCCATGTGAGACTGCGCGCTCGTTGCAGGCCGAGCACCCGAACGTCTCGATCAGCACGATCGGGTTCAAATCGTCGGACGCGCAATTGGAATGCATCGCGCGCGAGGGCGGCGGAGTCTTCGTCACCGCAGACAATGCGGCGCAACTGTCGTCGCGAATCGACGCGGCGCGTGACGCCGACTCTGCATCGCAGAGGCTGACCAACACCGGACTCGGTGGGATCAAAATAGGTGAATCGCAGGGAGCGATCCGGGCCGACAACCCGTCGTTTCCCGCATTGTCGAGCGGAACCCGTGAGGGCGACAAGGTGGTGGTGCGTTGGAAGGACTGCGATTGGGTCTTCGATGGCGAGACGCTGACCGAGATCCGACCTACCAATGCGTCGACGGTGGACGGCATCCAGTCCGGGACTCCGATGCGTCGGGTGATTGAGTTGTTCGGTGAGCCGGTGAAGGTCGACTCTGCTTCCTCCACAGCGTATTTCGCGGCGGACGAGTCGCAGGGGATCGCGCTGAGGGTCGTGTACTCGGGTGATGCGAGGACCGGAACAGTGCGCACCATCGTGTTGTGCAGATGCCTGCCGCAGCGATCGGGCGCATCGACGTCCACGAAATCCAGTGCGAGCGCAAGCAATGGCACCACATCGAAGACGGAACTGTGCGCCGCGTGGAAGACCGTCTCCGACGTCTTTACCGGTCCCGTCAACATCATCAATGACAGGGCTCCACAGAATGTAGCGAAGGTACAGAGGCTTGCCGACGCCGCGCAGAAATACCCGAACGATGCAGTCCAGTACGAAGGCGCGTACCTCGCCAAGCAAGCATCGTCGTTGTCGCTGTCTGCGTTCACTTCGCAGCAGAACATCAAGTCAGTCTGTACGGGGTGAAACTCTCGCGCGCGCGGCGTGGTCGGAACGTCAGACGATCAGGTCGCCGAAGCCCTGGCGCTCGATGCTCCGCATCAGCCGCTTCGAGGGTTCGTGGTCTTTCAACCAGAGCGCGACGCCAGCGCGCTGCTCGGCGTCGACGGCCTGGTAGAGGCCAAGGTCGATCAGCAATGTACCGAGGGTCTGCGGCGGAGGCAGCTGCGCATGCTGCTGGTAGTAGGCGACGCCATCTACCACGTGTTCTCCATCATTCTGATTCGATATGGTGCTCACCACCTAACCTGGGCTGCGGCTTCCGTTACGTTGCCCTCCCCGATTTCTACGTCGACGATATAGATCCCTCTCACCTTCATCAACAATTCGCGCTGGTCAACCAGCGTCATGTCGGCTACCTGCTACACCCAAAGCGCGTGAGTGCCGCTGTGCGCCACGAGCTGGATGACCCCGGTCCAGAGAGTCGGCCACTTCCTCCGCCTCGATGTCGTCGGCGGTCCCGGGCCGATGGTCAGCGCGTTCGATGCGTTGCACCCGCTCGTAAAAGCGATCTCTCGACGATGTCTCCGGAGCAGGTCGTCGGCATCGTGCGCTCAGTATGAAGTTCTCAAGGAACGTGCCCGACGCGGCGGCGTGGACGGGTTGTGGCAGTGAGATGGGTTGCGGCAGCGAGACGGAGCGTGGCAGTGAGCCCAGTTGAGGCAGTCGGACGAGTTACGGCGCCAGGACCGGGCAGGTCGTAGGCAGGTGGCGGTCGGGCGGAACGTCAGGCGGCGGCGTCGTCGAGGCGCAGTGTTCGTCGGTTGTAGGCGGGTAACGGAGTTCGGTGAGGGTCGACGGTGGCGGGTGGGATGAGCCA
>NZ_DLSO01000099.1:0-14590 GCF_002500165.1 Gordonia sp. UBA7860
AAGGGCACGTGCGGCGCCAGTGAACGAGGCGCGAAGCCGCCGATCTAGCTCATCCCAGACCACCTCGCCCAGTGTCGCGTCGTCGGGCATCATACTGATCAGAGCGTCACTGAGAGTCTCGATGTGTCTGCCGCTGGGGCCATCTAGCAGGCGCAAAGCTGACCGGGCGAAGTCCCGCTGCCATCGAGGTGTGTTTGCGGCGAAGCCGTCGAGCAAAGCGCTGATGGCCGCAAGCGCACCGGGCTGGACGAGGCGGTTCACTGCGGTCTGTTGATCGATCAAGTTGAGGCGGTTGAGCACCATATCGCGTTGGTAGTAGCGTTCGTCAAACACTAGACCGGCAGCGAGTAACCACGTGTGCCGCCAGTGAGCCGACGGAATTAGGGCTTCGAGTATGTCTGACGGATCGTCGGACTGCATGAGGCACTTAGCGGCGAAGAACTCGGTGAGGGTTCGCACCTCGAAGGCCACACCCTCTCCGCGAGGAACGATAAGCACGAGCCTGGTCGTGGCCAATTCATCGATCTCAGCGGCCATTCTACGAGCTTCAGCGCCGGTGTATCCGTCCTGGTCGATGACTCGAGTGGTGATGTCTGACAGGAGTTCCTTTGCGAGAATTGATTCGGCGTCGCCCGACTGCTCAGCCTGTACGTGGATGGTCAGGGCGCACTGCTGGTGGATGCGGTCGAGTTGGGTCTGATACCGCTCGAACAGGAGGTCTGATGTGGGGTGCTTATTGCGTTCGCGTGCGTAGATCGTCTCGTAGTACGCGTTGAACAACGCATACCGGCTATGCGGCGCGCGAGTTCGTTGTTCAAGGAGGAGCGCGACAATGGTCACTTGTAGTGGCGTGGTCATCAGGCGTGCAGTCTCAGGTTCGTCGACCGCCCGCTCGAGTCTCTTCATCACCGTGTCCTGGCGGTCCTCGTCGTTGGGGAACCTGGTTTGCAGGAGACGGGATGCGTAGTTGAGTGCTTCGCCTCGGACGAGTCGGGACAGTTGAACTAACTCGAACCCTGAACTGCCGTCGAAGGTGTAGCCAGTCGGCCGCGAGGTACATACGATTAGCGCGTCGACGCGCTGGGCCGCCAGTTCGGTACGGAAGTCGTCGATGAGATCATTCATCAGCTGTCGGTCGTTCGCGGCAGCAACTTCATCGAGGCCATCGAGCACGACCAGGACCGGCCACTGCGTAAATAGGCGCTTGAGGTCGGGAATGCTCAGCTGTTCGGACTGGCCGCGATTAACCAGGATTGTGATGAATTGCAACACGGTCAGGGTGCGGTTGGCGCTGAGTGCATCCGCGAACTCACTTAGCACTACGCGGACTGGAAAGCGGTGCAGCCTCGGTACCGGTAAACCGTGAGCGACGAAGCTCTTCCTGACTCGGTCGCTGGCCTCCGCGCTCTGCTGGGTCAGAACCTGGTCTTGACCTTGCAGGAGCGCGGCGCGGTAGATCTGGCACAGCGTACGCGAGAGAGTTGTCTTCCCGGTGCCTGGGCCGCCGAGAATGATGATCTGGGCGTTGCTGGTGAGACCGAACTCCGGGGCGCGTACCTGATCAGCGGCCAAGACAATCCGGCGCAGCACCATGTCTTGTCCAGAGGCTTTGCCGTTCACCACGAACTGTGCGGGAAGATCAACCGCTACCTGCTCCAGCATCAGCTGCCGTGCAGCTTGATCGCCGGACTCGCTCAGCTCAACCATCATGTCGGCCTTGAGCGCGCGCACCAGATGTGTCACCAGCACCTGGGAGATCCGCGCGTCCTGCTCGGCGACATGATCGAGCAACCTCGACAGAACGTCGCCGGGCATGATGAGGTCGGCGAACCGCTGCCGGACCGCCGGGTGATTGTTTAGTAGGCCCGTCAGTTGATCGGGATGCCAAGCAGCCCAGCCCTTTAAATGCGGGATTCCGACTTTCCTTGGCGGCTCTCCAGGCCCCCCTGGCTCGGTAAGGTCCCGATACTTCACCATCAGCTGCTCGAAGCGATCAGCGCCGCCGATCTGGTTCACAGGAGTCAGCACGACGTTGGTCGCGAAAACAAGGTACTCAGGGGACGGGACTCGCCGTGTCTTCCGACCTCGGCCCACCCAGGCGTCAAGCTCTTTCGTGGCCTCGGCAAAAAACCAGCTCTGGTCCAGAGCTGTGGAGGTGATCCGACTTTTGAACTTCGCCTGGATCACGCCATAGCCGGTCCAATCTCCACCACCCGGCACGCTGCAATCACCGTTAAAAGTGGCTTCGCGGCCGCCATCGCGGCCGTCACCGAAGATCCGAACACGACCTCCGATGCTCGCGAGTGCCAGAGCCTGCACCAACTGCTCGAAACCATCTGGACCAAGCCTCGAAAAATCGTACGTCATGACCGATAAGGCTAGTTTGATCAGATCGTCACAACGGCCACCGTGCCAAATGGCGGCGCGTACGCCCTCACCAACGCGCGCAGCCGCAGGTGAAGCATTAGTGGCGTCAGTCCCGACGACTAGAGATTTGACTCTGCATCCGCGAGTATCGCGCTCGGCGTCGTGCCCAGTGCTTCGGCCAGATCCCACAGCCGGTCTACTTGAGTCGAGGCTTCACCGGTTTCGATGCGGGCGATGGCTGGTCGGCTGACGCCGCTGGCGTCGGCGAGTTGCTGCTGAGTTAGTCCGGCCCCGACTCGTGCTCGGCGAATCGCGTCTCCAACTGCATCTCGCCGCATCTTCCGGACCCGCCTTTGAGCTGGCGTCAGGGACGCTTCAGGGACCGGCACGTCGTTCATTGTGACCGGTCGGGGAGGGGCGCGGTTCGCCCCACGCCCATTGTATCGCACGCGATACTAAGACATGCTCTCGCAAACCAAGTCCGACTCGCAAGCTCGAACTGCTCTGCGTACATTGGCGCTGCGTGTTCCGGCAATCGACGGAGAAGCGCTCGATTCGTGGGTAGAAGCGTGCTGTCGGCGGCATCGGCTCACGCTGGGCGAGTTCTATCGACACATGTCTATGCCGGGGGCAGGCAGGCGCGACCTCGTTACCGGCGTATCGCGATCCGAGATCGAGCGGTTAGCGCTCGCCGGCGGAATGCGCTCGGCGCAGATCGAGGCGATGACTGTGTCGGCAATGTTCCCAGAGACTGATGGGTACACCGTGACGCCGGTTGCTACGGACTACCAGGTTTATCCACGTCCGCGTGCGGGCTTCTGGCTCGTGACAAGGAGCTCACGGTTCTGCCCGCAGTGCCTAACCGAAGATGGTGGCCGATGGCAGTTGGGCTGGCGGTCTCGGTGGGCTTTCGCGTGTCGCCGCCACCACTGCTTGCTCGTGGATACATGCCCCCAGTGCGGATCGCACCCACGACGTCGTCGCATCACGCAACTGCGGCTTCGCGGAGGTTCGTGTGATGGCGCGAATGGTCGCTACGGCGGTGTTTGCCAGTTCGTCCTCGGCGGAGTTCAGGCGACTGCTCTCGATGCCGATTCGCCCATCTTGTGCGCACAGGCACGCATCGACACGCTTCTGCGCACCGAACGTGATCCGTCGCCTTCAACCTGGGCGCCGAGTCCACTGCTGCATGATGTGGCGTACCTGGCGCGCCAGATCATTCTGGCTGGTGATATCACGCAGATCGACTGTCTTGTAAGGGGAAGTGGCGCGGCGATCTTGGAACTGCGGGAGACCGGTGACATGGCGCGCAACAGCACGCGCAACTTTGTATCGAGCTTTGTTCTCGCACCAACGATAGCGCTGGCTCTCGGAGTGCTCGACTGTGCGGGCATCGATGAGGCTGCCCGGCGCTTGCACGAGCTGCTTCCGCTACCAGCAGAGCATCTACACTGTACAAATCTGCACCTGGAGATGAATGCGTGGGCGCGTCGAAGTGTTCAAGTTGAACTGATTTGGAACCGGCTGCGCACCGCCGAATTCGTGCCAGACTCGAGCAAGCGTCTGATCCGCAGGAGCAACTGATTGATCCGCTGTCTGCTCGGAGCTGTCGCAGCCGGAGGCGCCTCCTGCACGAGGGTCATGTGCACCAAGTGTGGCAACAGTGTCCTCCACCAAGGCAGGATCGGTGGGGCTAGTCGAACTGCTTAACCCAGTCGGTGGGAGGGAAGAGCACGAGTGACCAGTCCAGCTGGTTAAGTTGGCGCCCGAGAATCACTTTCGTGCGACGGGGTACCTCACACGAGTTGATATGACTGACGAGTTGTGTTCGCTCGGCGGTGAGATGATTGCGATAGTCGCGGTACTGAAGACGGCACCTCGGACTGCAGAACAGCTGCCGCCGACCCGCGTGGTGGACGGCGTACGAGACAGGCTTGGTGCAGAACGGGTTGAGGCACACCGACTCGGAGGGATAGTCGCGGCCGCTTTCGAGTAGTTGCTCTACGGTGTGAGCCGTGCCGAGCGCATAGATGGACATAGGGTCCCTCTCCCGAACTGGCAACCCGAACTATCACGTACTCGATCGCACGCGGTGTAGTCAGTCCGCCAGAGTTAGTTGTGGCTTCGATGTATGGGGACGACGATACGCGCAGAGTTTTCGTGGTCTGATAAAAGGGGCTCACGGCTATGGATTGGTCCGCCAGTTCGCGCTACCATTGGCTCTCAGAGGTGAAACGGCATCAGGACCGCCGAGCAGACACTCTCGTTAACTCTGAATCGAAGTGATGCCAATGAACTGGCTCATACTCTGATCGCGGATCTCTGATCACTCTTTCCTGCCGAATCGCTTGAGCGATGAGCACACCTCGCCCTTGGAAGCAATTACTCAGCGAGTTCGTCCGCCAGGTCGGCCGAGCATGATGCCTGTTTCCAGGACGGTGATTGATGTCGAAACAATGTGTGCAAGCACGCAGTTGTGCGGTCAGATCATGTCGAAGTCCCATGCACAGACCCTCCGAGAGGATAGTGCCGTGCCGGAAAAACATGGCTTACAGGAAGACATCAAAGCAAGCGCCGGGGGTCCTGTAATAAGGATACGAGGTCTTGATGACACCGTGACGACTGTCCCCTGTGACGGCGTCCAAAGCCGCGAAGCGCTCAAGAACACACTTCCCATACGGCTTGTTCGTCATTTCTCGGGGCAGTGGTACTACTCGGGTAAACACTACTGCTTCACGATGGGCGCTCACGTGCAATACGAGTCATTGCGAGAGCTACGACGACTCCAGCTCGCAGATGCCGATCCGGAGATCATCGAGATCCATTCGCAGCCGTTTCGGCTCGTCGAACGGGCCGAGCGCCGCCTCCGCCGCTACACACCCGACTACGCCACGGTTTCGCGGTCGGGAGAGGTCACCATAGTGGAAGTCAAAACAGCTCCAGGACTCAACGATCCCAAAGTAGCTTCGTGCCTGCAGTGGGCGATGCCACGGATCCAAGCACTGGGCTGGAACACCGAGGTCCACGTGACCGAACCCGATGAGATGGTGTCACTCAACATGGGTTACCTCGACGGGTTTCGCGACCCGGAACTCACCAACTCCGATGTCACAACTGCCGCCCTTGAGGCGGTTCGAGCAGGCACATTGACCGTCGACGAGCTGGTCGAGAAACTTCAAGAACAGTTTCCACAATGGCCAGTCACCCCCGCTGTGCGCCACCTGATCTGGCGTCAACAACTCCGCGCCGACCTGCACCGATTCGTTCTGCGCGGCACCACAGAACTCTCGGAAGGGGTGCCACTCCCGGACTACCTGACCGACGAGGCGAGAGCATTGTTCCACCACCGCATCAGCGACTCCGTTCGCTGATCGTCGCCTATTCCACGAGCACACAACAGCCACCACCAGGGCAGGCGATAGACATCGCCTTCCACAAGAAACGAAGAACCATGGACCTATCCAGGAGTGCCGTGAGCGTAGTTCCCGGCACCAAAGTCGTGTATCACGGTCGGCCGGCTCACGTTGAGTCGATCAGTGCCGAAGTAGCTGTGCTGTCCTACGAAGACACCCCGGGATTCTGCACGATCTGGACTGGCTCCATGTCCGCGAACCCCAACTTCGTCGTCCTTGACGCCCTTCCGCCTGAGGGAAAGACATCTGCCGCCTCAGACATCGATCTAGCGCCCGAACAGGCGCAGCGCGACGCCTATGAATGGGAAGAACACGTCCTAGAGATCACCACGGGATACCGCAGCGGCACCTCAGATCGCGCGTTGAAGGGCGAACCCCGTTCCCAATACGCGCCCGAGATAGCTCTGGAAGAACGATATGCGGCGAAAGCAGCAGAGCTGGGGCTGACTACCTCCTGTGTGAAGAAGCGATGCGCAAACTACTGGGCCGCCGACGGCAACCCCGCAGCGCTACTCGACGGACGGTCAATCCGCCGAAAACTAGGGATGCACTCCATTGACGCCCGCTGGTTGGAAATCGCTGCCCGGCAGGTACGCGAGCACCCGGGAAAAACCAGAATCACTCGCAAAGCGATGATCAACCAAATCAATCAACTGTGTGAAAGGCAGTACGGCGACAGGGTGCGACAGCCTGGCCGCACCACCGCATACGCGGCACTGACGGAGCTTTCCGCCGGTCGTTACACGTTCCGGTCGTCGGTACAGACCGAGAAGCAACTCGCGGATTCCCCGTCCGGCGAATTTCACGGCTTGCACGCGGACTACCCCACTCAATTCTTGATGCTCGACACTCACTATTTCGATGTCATCGGTCTCGACCGACTCACCAGTCGGTGGGTCAATCTTCAGCTGACGTTGCTCATCGACGTCTTCTGCAAGAAGGTTCCCAGTCTAATTCTAACGGAACGTTCGACTGATGCATTCGCAGTGATGCAGCTGCTGTATCGCTATTTCGCGCCGCTGCAACGGCCCGCCTACATGCAGCAACTCGGGTGGTTAGGTGTCCCCGACCACGTCGTCTACGATCCGGACAACACTGACTTCATCCAATCGCGCCGCCCAGTTGCTGGTGCAGTTATCCCCGATAACGCTAAGATTTTCATCGGTAAACAAACTGTATCGGTCTTGCGGGCGATGCACACAGATCTACGACCCGCACGGGCTAACCAGCCCACGGACAAAGGCCCCTGCGAACGTCTATTTCAAACAATAGAGTACTACCTGCAAGATGTTGCAGGACAAAAAGGTGGATCTGTGCAGGTGCGCGGGGAGGACATCGAAAAACAGGCGGCCTACTACGTGGATGAACTAGAAGAGATGATCTGTGATTTCCTAGCAAACGTCTATCACAAACAGATCCATCGCGGGATCCAGCTGCCGGATGCTCCACATCTTAAGCTGTCACCCAACGCGGCACACGAATTCGGCGTTCGGCGCTCGCTCGGAAAATTTGGCTTGACCGTACCGTCAAGCCCGGACCTTCTGCTGCGACTACTACCGCTGGTGTGGCGCACCATCACCACCAAAGGAGTGCAATACCGACTGCAGTACACCAGTCCTCAACTCCCACCCCCCGGATCCCGCAGCGGCACCGGTACCGGACCAGACATCGACAAGTTCCCGGTACGAGTCAACCCATGGGACATGCGCTACCTCTACTTAGAAAAATCGCCGGGAGAGTGGATTCGCCTGACATGGAACAAGGCGCGCTATGTCGATGGACCATTCACCGAGCGAACACTGTCGCTTGCTCGCGACTACCAACGCCGTTGCGATACGGCAGTCGACGACGTCCAAGCAATCAACGAAATCCTCCACAAATTCGGTGCGGGTATCGCAGACACACCCCAAGAGCGGCGCGCGGCGTTGGAAGAACTCCGACGCGACCGCAACCCGCTAGAACCAACTCCGACCGTGACCCTCCGATCCGGCGGCGACCAGTGGGAGTCACCCTCAGACAGCGATTCTGAGATCGACCTCGACACCGACGTGGCTGTCCCCCTCCCCGATAGCGACGGCAACTACAACGAGCAGGAACTCGACGACTACTACAGCCGGGCCTCAGGAACTACCACCGACGATGTCGATGCATAAAGATATCGCAGTTCGTTCGCACCCTTCCAAAAGAAAGAGGAACACCCAGACACAGAAAACCGTACACGGCCCGATATCACTGAATATAGCACTGGAAACACGATGTCCAACTCGCAAAAGAAATTGTCCCCCGAACCCGATCTAAGGGTTGCCAGCTTGGTTCTCAAGGAGGGATTCAAGGCACTCGCCACGCACCCTCCGACACGGCCGGAACAACTAACCACGCCCCAGCTCAAGGCACTCAGCACCAGCGCACGCAGCGACTACAATCTGCGACGCCGTGCATACCACGCAAACTACGGACCAATCAAAACCCCCATGCTGATCAACGCGAACGAAACCATCGACATGGTGTACGAATGCGGTGTAGACAAGCGGGGAGACAAAGTGCGTGACTCCGTCATCATCAGTGCGTCACCAGGACTCGGTAAGACCACCATGGTCGTCGATTACGCCCAAAGAATCTTCAATGCCCAGCGGGCTGAACTTGGTGATTACCTTCCGTCCACCGATGCAGAACACATTCCAGTCGTGTATATCTCCATCCCATCGAACCCCAGCCCAAAGGCGATCGACGAAGCCATCTGCCGATTCTTCGGGGCACCCTTATCCGGCAACGAAGCGACGCTGCTCGCACGCGCACAGGACCACGTCCTATCGTGTGCAACCGTACTAGTCGTCGTCGATGAAGTGCAGTTCATCGACGCAACCACCCCGAGTGGACGGCGCAGCATCAACCATTTGAAGTCGCTCACCAACCACCTTCCGGCGACCTTCATCTTCGTCGGGACTGGCTTATTCGATGCCAAAGACCCCTACAACGAGGAACGCTCACACAACCTCGTGACCCAGATGTCACGGCGCTGGACACCCATAGGATTCAGGGGATTCGGACTTAAAAACGAGGAACAACAACAGCAGTGGCATGACACGCTGCTCACAGTGGAGCGTGACCTGCTGCTAGTACACAAGCACCCCGGCATGCTCGCCGTCAATCTTGCTGAATACTTGTTCGCCAGGTCGAGTGGCCATATCAACTCGCTGATGTCACTAATCGCCCGTGGATCCCGTAAAGCCATTGCTACAGGGCAAGAATGCCTCACCCAGGATCTCCTCGACACAATCGCCATCGACGCCGAGGCTGAACGGCAACGCAAGGGCTATCTGGCGGAGATCGAATCCGGGGCAATCGGATCCAAGCACCTGAAATCGCGCGCTCGCGGCTCGAAAAAGGCGACGGTGGCATCATGATGACCACCCGGACGCTTGCCGTTCGCATCCCTGCCGTGCCGGGGGAGAGTATCGAATCGTGGACCGATGCCTACGCGAGCCGGTTCAACGTGCCTCGGAGCGTATTCCGCTATCTCAACTACGGTCTCCGGACCAGACATGGTCTAATCCAGCTGCCCGCCACCCCCGGTGGGCTTCAACCCCTTGCCGACGCCACCGAGACATCACTCGAAGACCTCCTCACGATGACCGAATACGCGTTCCCCACAGTGGACGCGAGCGCAGGGGCGTTTGCCCGACGCGAGGCCGACCAGCGGGGGTGGACTCTAAGAAACATCTTCCGTCTGCGTCCAGCGTCTCGATTCTGTCCGCACTGCCTCTCTGAGAACGGTGGACGATGGCTTCTCCGCTGGCGCATCGGCTGGGAGCTCGTATGTCCTCGTCATCAGTGTCTATTGGTCGATCTCTGTCAACGCTGCGGCACGAGCCCCGCCCTTCATCGGATGGCCACTGACATCCCCGTGTTGCAAGAGTGTGGCGCTCACATGCTAGACAACTCTGCCGACCCCGCCTGCACGTTCCCTCTGGGTCAGACCCTCACGGCCGGGCTTTCCGACGATGACCCTGCTCTCATCGCACAACGCACGGTCAGCAAAACCGTCAGCACCGCGATGTCCATCCCACGAGATGGAGTTACGGCGGACTCCGATACCGCCATACTCGACGCCGTCTCGTTTCTCGCTGACGCAAGGGTTTTGGCGATTCGCCTCAAGCGCGATGCGGACTGGAGTAAAGCAGCCAATGAACACTCCTCCCATTTCACTGGCCTGCTTGAGAACCTCACAGCAACCGACGTCGATCGCGGGTCGCTACTCGACGTCGCAGCTACCGCCACATCCGTCAGCATCCTTTCCGCCGACAATGCGACCGCCGCCGAGATGCTGCGCCTGCTGCTTCCAAGCTTCGGAACCGTCCTCTCACGAACAAGCGGGTACCGATACACAGCGCGCACCAACAAAGGTGGCCGCTTAGAGTCGATCTTCTGTGGTGCTAGCCAGGCGAATGACATAAACGCGCTAAAGCAGACATGGCGTCGTCCCCAGACATCGGGAGAACTCACCAGCCCACAGCACGCTGCAGTGTCCTCAATCCCGCAACGCATGTGGCCAACCTGGGCGGTTCGGCTCCTCATCCCCGGTCTCAACGAAGACTACGGGGCTGTCGGTCTCTCGCTGGCAACGGTCATCGCTGTCACGGGAAAACCGGTTGCTGATTGCGCAACGCTCCTCGGCATCGATGAAGACCCACGCCACATCGGTTCGGTCTGGCACAGAGCAGGAAGCGCGCGACTCCCACGGTCAGTCCTATCAGCCATCACACGACTCGGCGACTACCTCGTCGACCATCCAGGCAAGATCGACTACGACCGCCGTCGTCAACTGGACTACTCACAGCTCCTGCCCGAGGACAAATGGCGTCAGATCGCTACCGAACACGGCGTAGATATGGGGCGCCACGAACTGGCACGCGATTTTCTCTACCGGCGAGTCACACTGAACTACCAGCGAACACGGGGAGTCGCGGCATCCGATCGACGCACGCGCGAGGTACCTCGACTCCTTGCATTGCTCAGCCCGCAGATCGTCGAGGCGCTTGACCACCAGGCGAGTGTGTTCCTCAACAGCCTCGGAATTGACGAACCAGTGTGCGCAGAACCACCGATCGATCTGATCGCCGACCTAGACCTACCGGGGCCACCTGTGCCCCTACCACGGGACGACATCACGAACCTACTGCGCGCAGATAACCTATCGGTACGCGATGCGGCACGCGCCCTCGCGATCTCCCCTGCCGCACTGCGCATATACCTGAACGATCAACCTATCCAACGATCAACGAGACGCCGCATTCGAAGAAGTAAGTCGTCTGGTCAGCGTCCCGAAGCACCCCCGTCTGACAGCCGCAGCAGTGACGCGGCAGTGCATTCGAACACGGCGCCAGACGCACGCCGAGCGACGCTACCGTCGCGCGACACACTCTACGACGCGTACGTCACCCGGCGGCAGACCGTCCGCGAGATAAGCCGCGATCTCGACCTGAGCGAACACAAGGTGCGTATCCTTCTCCGTGAAAACGGAATTGAGGTCCGTGGACGGAAGACAGTTTCGGTCGACACCGCGCAGATCGTCGACCTCTACGTGACGCAGAACCAGCCGTCGACCGAAATCGCACGCCAGCTCGGTGTGTCGAGGACCACGATCACCAACCGCCTTCGCGAAGCTGGCATCACGATTCGCACTGGCGGCACGCAAGAAGGGGCGTCGGTTGTGTCCTTGCCCATCGAAGAAATCAAACATCTCTATGTCGATGAGCTCATGACTCTTGAACAGTTGAGCGTTCGGTACGGTGTGTGCAGACCCACGATTGCTCGCCGCCTCAAGGATAGCGGCGTCGTCATTTTTCGAGGCCGTCGAGTGGTGGATTACACCGCAACGCGCAGGGTCGAAGTGTCTACCCCAGTTGACGACGCAGTACCGCCTGCCGCGATTTCACCTGACGCGATCAAATCACTCTACGTCGACCGGAAACTAACGCTCCGCGCAACCGCCAAACGTTTTGGCATTAGTGAGTCTAGGCTTTGCGAAATAATGCGCGAGCAAGGCATCGCTATCCGTACTCCATCACGTCGCCCTCCTGGGGCCGGACGCGTTCGGCTACTGCCGATTGAAGAACTACGAGATCGCTACCTCAACAAGCATCAATCGATTGCCGATATTGCTGCTGCACTCGACGCCGCCCCCTCCACGGTCGGTAAGAGGATGCGCGCTGCAGGAATCATTCCCGCAGCTGCTCCCGAATCAAAAAAGAAATTAGTGCCCGGTGAGCTACTCAGGAAAAGGTACGAAGAAGAGGGGTGCCTAGTCAAAGACATTGCACACGAGTTCGGTGTTTCAAACGCGTGTATATACGAATGTTTGCATCGTGAAGGCATCCCCCTCCGCCGACCTCGAGGGAAATCGGTATGATGAAACTGCTGGTCACGGGATAGAGTCAGTCTTTGAGTGCTGACATGCAGTGGCCGGCGACCATATCGAGCAGCCGCGCCGGACCCGCCCCGTCAACGATCGGGGTCAGGGCGTCGAGCAAGTTCACGAAGCTCGTGACCCTTGCCCGCGAACGTCTATCACCCGAACAAACGCTTCGCTGGTGGTTGCATGGTGATGCTAGTGGCGAGACCTGGAACTGGTCAGATGGTCGGCGACGTCTGTGTCGGGATCGGCGACGACAGCGACATGGATCCCGACTTGGTATGCGAGGGTAACGAGAGCGTCGAGGCTGAACTTCGAGATGCGGCCGTTCATGAGTTCAGAGACTCGCGGTTGGGGGATGTCGAGGTTGGCGGCGGCAACGGTCTGCGACCAGCCGAATGTGACGATACGTTCGCGCAGTGCACGCATCAAAGCTGCTCGGACGCGCATGTTCTCAGCTTCGGCAGGGGTGTCCATGATGTCATCCCATACGCTCACTGGTCCTCCTTTATGCGATGCTGGGCAATGGGTGCGAGCTTGTGAGTGACGCTTCGCTCCGGATCCAACTTTGTGTCGAGCGGTCGTCTGTGTCTTTTTGGGTTATATCGTCGCTAGCGCGTATTCGAGACCTTCCGGCGACGTGAGACAAGTCATCGTGTATCGGCTCGAACAGATTCAGTTCGGCTCCAAGTCTACGACTGGCATGCCATGCCAAGTCAGGCGCTATTCGACCGCTGCCTCCCCGCGCTGCATCTTGCCGCCAGCTTCTACCTGTCCCGCGCGCCAGATCGTGCGCCTCACCAGAGATCCGGCTTGTGGCCCTGCCGTTGCTTGCAGGAGAAATGAACCTTCGGCGACATACCCGCAATGGGAGCTCGTTCGGCGTGTCTGTTTCGCGTTCCCCGCGTCTGGTTAGACGCTCGCAACCAGCAACAACCACACATACGCCCACCCGGCACGCGGTCAGTGCCGAGGCTCGAACCGGCCAGCCGGGGCGATACACCCATGCCGGATGAAGACGACGCGTCCGAGGCGATTCGGGGCATCAGCCGATAGGAGTGAGCACACGACCGCTAGGTTGACCCGGTTGACCGACGGGATGTGTGGGCGTAAAACTAGAGGCAGGTGGTTGTCCAGGTTGACCGAAAGTGGGCTCGATGTCGGATCTGATGGATCGTAAGCAGGCGTTGCTCGACGAGTTGGGCAGCCTCTTGGATGTGCGGTTCGCCGTCGCCGAGGACTCTGGGGTTGACCCGGCGGTGTACGCGGACACCTCCCGAATTGCTAGGGCAATGATGGCGGCACTGCCGTCTGCAACCAGCGTGCATGATCAGACCGTTGGACCTTTCTACGACACTGCAGGACTGACCACCTGGCTTGATGTCAGCAAGCAGGCGCTCGCCAAACGCGTCAAGAACAACACCCTTATCGGCTGCCAGCTCGAATCCGGCACGTGGGTGTATCCGACGTGGCAGTTCACCGACGACGCCGTAGTCGACCGCCGGCTTTTGAGGGTGTGGCAAGTTTTGCGGGAGCACGCCAACGCGTGGACCGCGGCGCTGTGGATGTGCTCACCGAACGCCGCCCTCGACGACGAAACCGCCGTCGCGTATGTCAGGGGTGGCGGTGACGACGAGCTCACAGCGGCCCTCAACGCTGCCCGAGTCGATGCGGAACGCTGGGCGGCATGAGCAGCCGTGAATCGGTAGCGCTGCGTGAACCCGGCGGACGGGACTTGTCATCCTTCCCGACGGTCAGCATTCCCACGAGCGCACAGCTGTATCGAGGACATCGCACAGCCAATGGTGCATGGTTCTTCTCGAACGGAGGGGCAGGCCGTTTCGATCTCGACGCACCCCGCGGAACCTGCTACCTCGGTGTCGATCCAGACACCGCAGTCCGAGAAGTCCTGGGCCCAACCCTGCACAACCTTGGTGGTGTCGACGAAGAATTCGCCGCGCAGCGCGTCATATCGCAACTCCACCTACCCGACACCCGTATTCTCGCCAACCTTTGCGATAAGCGAGCTGCCGACTTCGCCATCACCCGCGAAATACACACCATCACTCCCTACGACACGACGCACGCCCCTGGGCACGCGCCCTCGACACCATCACAGACGGTGTGCAATACGAATCACGATTCACCACCGCCGCACACGCAAACGCAGTCGCAATTTTCGATGCGGCAGGCCCCAAACCATGGCCAGCCGATGCAAAACCAATCCCATTCTCAGCTGCGGCGCGCGGCGCTGGCATCGCAGTTTTGCCCCGGCCGCGCAAAGTCACCATCATCCAACCACCCCGCTGATCAATCCCGACAGAAAACCACCATTCCAACGCTGGCCTGCCGAGCCCGGACTGTCCCAGCCGACAGTGTGGGAGTATCAGATTAACGG
>NZ_DLSO01000177.1:0-30380 GCF_002500165.1 Gordonia sp. UBA7860
GTTGTGCGGCGGGATGTTGGTGGCCATACCGACCGCGATACCGCCCGACCCGTTGATCAACAGGTTGGGGATACGTGCGGGCAGAACCGTCGGCTCGTTGGTCTTGCCGTCGTAGTTGGGCGTGAAATCGACTGTCTCCTCGTCGATGTCGCGCAACATCTCCATCGCGAGGGGCGTGAGGCGTGCCTCGGTGTAACGCATGGCGGCCGCGCCATCGTTGCCGCGCGAACCGAAGTTGCCCTGACCGTCGATCAGCGGGTACCGCATCGACCACGGCTGCGCGAGGCGCACCAGCGCGTCGTAGATCGCGCTGTCGCCGTGGGGATGGTAGTTACCCATCGTCTCTGCAACGGGTTTCGCGGATTTCACGTAACCGCGGTCTGGGCGGAACCCGGCGTCGTAGGACGCGTAGAGAAGTCGACGGTGCACGGGCTTCAGTCCGTCGCGCACCTCGGGTAGTGCGCGACCGACGATGACGCTCATCGCGTAGTCGATGTAGCTGTTCTGCATCTCCTGGCCGAGATCGACCGGTTCGATGCGATCGCCCGCTCCCCCGTTTGGCGGGAGTGTGGTGTCAGTCATCAGTATCCTTTTCGATTCGTGAGAGATCAGACGTCAAGGAAGCGAACGTCTTTCGCGTTGCGGGCGATGAAGCTGCGGCGCGCGGCCACATCCTCGCCCATCAACACGGAGAAGAGTTCGTCAGCCGCGGCGGCGTCGTCGAGGGTCACCTGGCGCAGCACGCGAACGGCGGGATCCATTGTGGTTTCCCAGAGTTCCTTCGCGTTCATCTCGCCGAGGCCCTTGTAGCGCTGGATGCCGTCGTCGGTGTTGATCTTCCAGCCCGCGGCCCGACCGGCCTCGAGCAGTCCGTCGCGTTCACGGTCGGAGTAAGCGAATTCGGGTTCGCGCTTCTGCCACTTGAGCTTGTAGAGCGGCGGCTGTGCCAGGTAGACGTGACCGTTCTCGATCAGCGGCTTCATGAAGCGGAACAGCAACGTCAGCAGCAGCGTCGAAATGTGCTGGCCGTCAACGTCTGCGTCGGCCATCAGCACGATCTTGTGATAGCGCAATTTGGCGAGATCGAACTCGTCGTGGATGCCGGTGCCGAACGCGGTGATGATCGACTGGACCTCGGTGTTCTTGAGGACGCGGTCGATGCGGGCCTTCTCGACGTTGATGATCTTGCCGCGGATCGGCAGGATCGCCTGGTACATCGAGTCGCGGCCGGATTTGGCCGAGCCACCGGCGGAGTCGCCCTCCACGATGTAGACCTCACACTTGGTGGGGTCGTTGCTGCGACAGTCGGCAAGCTTGCCGGGCAGGCCACCGATATCCGTTGCGGTCTTGCGGCGCACCAACTCTCGCGCCTTGCGAGCCGCGAGGCGGGCCTGCGCGGAGTCGACGGCCTTCTTGACGATGATCTTGGCTTCGGCAGGATTGGCCTCGAACCAGTGACCGAGGTGCTCGTTGCACGTCTTCTGCACAAAGCTCTTGACCTCGGTGTTGCCGAGCTTGGTCTTGGTCTGACCCTCGAACTGCGGGTCGGCGACCTTGACGGAGATGACGGCTGCCAAACCCTCGCGGATATCGTCGCCGCTGAGTTTGCCGTCCTTCTCCTTGAGGAGCTTCTTGTCGAGCGCGTACTTGTTGACCGTCGAGGTCAGAGCCGCGCGGAAGCCCTCTTCGTGGGTGCCGCCCTCGTGGGTGTTGATCGTGTTCGCGAAGGTGTGCACCGACTCGGAGTATCCCGAGTTCCACTGCATCGCGATCTCGACCTCGTGACCGGTGCCCTTGGCCGTGAAACCGATGACCGACTGGTGGATCGGCGTCTTGGTGCGGTTGAGGTGCTTGATGTAGTCGATCAGGCCATCAGGGTAGTGATACGTCCGCGTCCGCGGCTTCGTGACGGTGGGAGCCACCGCCTCTTCCTCGGCAGTCTTGGGCTTCTCAGCGGTGTCTTCATCACCTTCGACGACTTCGTCGGCCGCAGCGGTCTGCGGTCGCCGGTCGGTCAGTGTGATGGTGAGGCCCTTGTTGAGGAAGGCCATCTCCTGCAGACGACGCGCAACGGTCTCGGCGCTGTAGGTGGTGGTTTCGAAGATCTCCGGATCGGCCCAGAACCGGACAGTCGTGCCCGTCTTGCGCGTCGCCGCACCCTGGACCAGCGGTCCGGGCTTGGCGTAGTTGTACGTCTGCTCCCAGTGGTAGCCGCCGTAGTTGATCTCCAACTCGACCTTGGTCGACAGCGCATTCACCACGGAGATACCGACACCGTGCAGACCACCGGACACGGCATACGCGTCGGAGTCGAACTTGCCGCCCGCGTGCAGCTGCGTCATGACGACCTCGACGGTGGGTACGCCGGTCGCGTGCATGCTGGTCGGGATACCGCGACCGTCGTCGACAACCTCGACGCCACCGTCCTCGAGCAACGTGACGTCGACCTTGCTGGCGTAACCGGCCATGGCCTCGTCGACGGAGTTGTCGACGACCTCCCAGATCAGGTGGTGCAGGCCCCGCTCACCGGTCGAGCCGATGTACATACCTGGTCTTTTGCGGACTGCTTCGAGTCCTTCGAGGATGCTGATCGACTCGGCACCGTACTCACCTGGCTTCTTACGGCTCTTCTTGTCATTCGTGTCGGCCACGGGGTGCGTCCGCTCCTCTTCTGCTCTCGACTGCGCTGGTGTGTGTGCGCTGCCTCGTTCACGGCTGGACTCCAGTCGTGTCATGCTGGGCAGGGTGACGTGACCAGCGCCGACCACGGGCACACGACGAGGTGCCGGGCCTTCGCCCGCTCGCGTATGTGACCGCCGGTCACGGCTGCTTATCTCCCCTGCCGGGACAACTGTCTCCAGTGTACTGCCTCATTCGCTCAGGAAGCACCATCCGGGGCCGCTAACGCGCGCTCAGATCGATTTTCTGCACAAGATGCGCGATCGGCGGTGGTCTGGGGATAAAAATCGGCTCAGAGCGGCGTCGGACGAGGTTTGTCGGTGTCGGCGTGTATGTCGCGCCTCGACCGGCTTCATCTGGCTCAGCCGTAGGTGTCGCGAGGACCCCGACCGGGGACGTTGCGTTTGCCCTTTTGCCACGACGGCGCCTTGGGGCCCGTGATCCGTAACGACGTCACTATGTCGTCGCCGATGGCCGCGGCGATCTTCGCCAGGATCTGGCGCTGCACATACCGCAGCTGCGTCGCCCACGCCGTCGACTCGGCCTGTACGTGAAGTACCTTGTCCTGCAACGCTTCTGGCTTGGCATGCGCGGCGATGTCCGGTCCGACGATTTGCAGCCACTGCCCGAACAACGTGCCCTCGGCGATCTGAGGCTCCCACCCGCGGTCGCGCGCCAGGCCGCCGACGAGCCTGGAGAAGGGCTGCGGATCCCGCGAATCCGGGCCGGCGCCCGACCAGCGTCGACGACTCGACGACCCGCGCGGACGTCGAATCGGCGACGCCCGGCCATGACCCACCGACTTGCCCGCAGCACGCGCCGACGCCCGTGCCTCCTCCAAGGCGCGGCGTGCCCGCTCATACCCGCTCGACGCGTCGCCACCAGGCGACTCGGTGCCTGGCTGCTCTTCGGGGGTGTCGCTCATGAGTCCATGCTCTCAGTTGCCTCGGACATCAGTTCGGAATGCCGCGTGCCGTCGGCCTCGTCGACAACGTTGACTCCGATACGTCTGCCGCCGACACCTTCGGGGATGTCCTCGGCGACAGCAGCGGTGATCAGCAGCTGTTCGGCACCGGCGGTGAACTCCACCAGTTTGCGACGTCGCGCGGCGTCGAGTTCAGCGAAGACGTCGTCGAGCATGATGACCGGTTCGATCCCCTCGCTGCGCACGAGCTCGACCGACCCGAGTCGCAACGCCAACGCGAGCGACCACGATTCTCCGTGCGAGGCGAAACCCTTGGCCACCTCGGACCCGAGAACAATGTCGATGTCGTCGCGGTGCGGACCGACAAGACTGACGCCGCGCTCGATCTCCTTGGTGCGCGTCTGCCCAAGGCGCTCGAGTAGTTGTGTCGCGATGGTTTCCGAATCTGGTTCGACGTCGCGCGGTGGCACCAGCTCCGGCCCCGCCGACGCGCGATAGCTCAACGCGGCAGGACGCGAATGCGGAGCGATCGACGAGTACGACGCGACGAAGTGCGGCTCGAGATCACGCAGTACCTCGATTCGCGCAGCCGTCACCTGGCCACCGAGATCGGCGAGCTGAGCGTCCCACACGTCGAGGGTGCTGATCACCGAATCGGCGTCGGATCCTCCTCGACGCAGCGCCGCGCCCGCGGTCTTGAGCAGCGCGGAACGCTGCCGCAACACCCTGTCGTAGTCGGAACGTGCTGCGGCCCAACGGGGTCCGCGCTGGGCGACGAGCTCGTCGATGAAACGTCGACGATCGCTCGGATCGCCGCGGATGAGGAGTAAGTCTTCCGGGGCGAACAGCACTGCGCGCAGCACACCGAGGATCTCGCGCGGGCGTCGACATGGAGATCCGTTGAGCCAGGCCTTATTTGACCCTTCGGCAGCAATCTGCAGGCTGACCGCGAGCTCACGACCCGCGTTCTCGACGGTCGCTCCGACTGACGCCGACGTCGCCCCTGACCGGACGAGCGGCGCGTCGGAGCTCACCCGGTGCGAACGAAGTGTCGCGATGTAGAAGAGCGCTTCGAGCAGGTTGGTTTTGCCAAAACCGTTGCGGCCGGTGAAGATCGTCGGTTCGGGGCGAAGGGTGAGGTCGGCCGAAGGCCACGATCGGTAGTCGCGCAGGTGTAGTTCACGAACAAACACGGGACGTCGAAATCAGTTGGGCGGAGCGGTATTCGACGGATTCTGAACCGGCGTTCCCGTCTCGCCGACGTTCTTGCCCGCGGTGTTCTGCATGGAGTGTCCGCCGAACTGGTTACGCAGCGCCGACACTGCCTTGAGCGCGGGCGAACCGCCCTTCTCCCGCGACGCGAAGCGTGCGAACAACGCCGCAGAGATGACGTTGGCGGGCACGGCGTGGCGAATCGCTTCCTCGACGGTCCATCGACCTTCACCGGAATCCGGTGTGTAGTCGGAGATCTCGGTGAGGCCAGGATCTTCCTGCAGGGCTCGGACCAACAGGTCGAGGAGCCACGACCGGATCGCCGTGCCCTGTGTCCAGGCCTGCATCGTGCCCTCGACATCGACGATGAGCGGCTCGGCGTTGAGCAGTGCGTAACCCTCGCCGTAGGCATGCATCAGGCCGTACTCGATGCCGTTGTGCACCATCTTGGCGTAGTGGCCGGCGCCGACGGGTCCGGCGTGAATGAATCCGTCGGCTCGCTCACCGGGCGGCCGCAGTGCGTCGAAGATCGGCATAAGCCGCTCGACGTCGGCGTCGGATCCGCCGACCATCAAGCCGTATCCGTTCTCCAAGCCCCACACACCGCCGGAAACACCGCAGTCCAGGTAACCGATTCCCTTGTCGCCCAAGGTTTTTGCGTGAGGCTCGTCGTCGGTGTACCGCGAGTTACCACCATCGACGACGACGTCGCCCGGCTCCAGCAGGCCTGCGAGTTCTGCGACGCACTGCTGGGTGGGTTCGCCGGAGGGCACCATGATCCACACCGCGCGAGGTGCGTCGAGCGCGGCCACCATATCGGCCATCGACGCGACGTCGGAGACCTCCGGGCGCGGGTCGTATCCGACGACCTCATGGCCACCGCGCTCGATACGGGTGCGCATGTTGGCACCCATCTTGCCGAGGCCGATCAGTCCGAGCTGCATGGCTTCCCCTTCGCGTGTGCGTGAAAGATCAGTGCTGCCTTGATGTTTCGTTACTCGGCCTCAGCGCATGAGCCGCTATCCGGGCAGGCGAACCGGCATCAGCAGGTAGGTGAAAACGCTGTCGGGTGCGACGAACGCTCCGGATTCGTCGGCGATGGGTTCGTCGCCGGTCGACGGGCGCAGTACCGCGGGACGACTCGGCGTCGTGAATCCGAAGTCGACGGTTGCGACGCCGATCGCGGAGAGTCCGTCCTGCAGATACGTCGGGTTGAACGCGATGGTCAGCGGCTCGCCGTAGAACTGCACGGGCAGCTCTTCTTCGGCGCGGCCTGCTTCGTCGCCGCCTGCCGTGAGCAGTACGGATCCGTCGCGGAATTCCATGCGCACCTGCGCGCCGCGCTCGGCGACGAGCGCTACACGCTTGATGGCCTCGATCAGAGGTGCACTCTCAATGGTGGCGATGGCGGTGTGGCTCGCGGGCAACAGCTGGCGGAACTTCGGGAACTCGGCGTCGAGGAGACGGGTCGTCGTCTGCTTGGTCTCGCCGACGATGCCCAGGATCCCCTCGCCACCGAGTGCTGAACCGCTGCCGAATGCCAGCTTCACGTCGCCGGAGTCGGAGCTCGCGGTCCGCGCGCTCTCGGACAACGTCTTCGCCGGCACGAGAACGGCACCCGAAGCGCCGGAATCGGCTGGCTCCCACTCCAATTCGCGTACCGCGAGGCGGAAGCGATCGGTGGCCGCCAGGACGACGGTCTTGCCGTCGATCTCGACGCGCACGCCGGTGAGCATCGGGAGTGTGTCATCACGGCCGGCGGCGACGGCGACCTGGGAGATGGCCTCGGCGAACACCTGCGCCGGGATCAGTCCGGTCACGGCCGGGACGTCGGGAAGCTGTGGGTAGTCCTCGACGGGCATGGTCGGCAGCGAGAACTTCGCGCTGCCGCAGGTGATGGCGACGCGGGATCCGTCGAGCGAGACGTCGACCGGCTTGTTCGGAAGAGCTTTGGTGATGTCGGCCAGCAGACGGCCGGACACCAGCACCTGCCCGGGTTCTGCGACTTCGGCGCCGATCTTCTGCTGTGCCGAGACCTCGTAGTCGAAGCCGGAGACGGTCAGCCCGGCGTCGTCGGCCAGGAGGACCACACAACCGAGCACGGGAACGGGCGGGCGAGACGGCAAACTGCGCGCTACCCAGGCGACGGCATCGGCGAACTCGTCACGCGCGACACGGAACTTCATGCTCGGTGGTTGCCCTTCTCTCGGTATTCGCCAGGAGTTCCCACTCTAGAGCGCGATCGCGTGACGGGGAGTCGTTGGGGTCAAGTCGCCACGCCGCGCCGGGCGTTTGTGCGAGTCAGATCCAGATGACTCGACGACGCCGCTCGAGCAAGGTGTGCACAACGGCTTCTTAAAAGAAGTTCTTTTAAGAGAGGGATCCATAACAGTCATAGGCGCTGTGCAAACTGTGGACAACACGACGGATCCCATGTCAGAGCACCGACAGGGTTGTGGATCGAACGTGTACGGATCCTGGGTGGGTTGGTCGAGTTGTGCACATGACGAATTCTGTTCGAGCATCGTCCACGTTCTGTACACATCAACACCTCCCTTACTCACAGTCGATCCACAGCCTCTTTGAGACACTGGAACGGTCGACGGCGACGTCGAGATGACATGAAAATCCACCCGATCAGATCGTCGGAGACCCTTGGGTTGGGGTTGAGACTTGTGGTCTGGGCCCGGAGATGACAAGTCCCTCCGCGCCGTGTTGGAGCGAAGGGACTCGAGGGGTTCAGAAGGATCCGGTCAGCCGACAGCGCGCTGTTTGATGCGCGCGGTGAGCTCCTGGACGTGGTCGTAGACCTTGCGACGCTCGGCCATCTCCTTGCGAATCTTGCGTTCGGCGTACATGACCGTGGTGTGGTCACGGTCGAAGGTTTCGCCGATCTTCGGCAGCGAGAGGTCAGTGAGCTCTCGGCACAGGTACATGGAGATCTGACGCGCCTGCGCGATTGCCCTGGTCTTGCCGGGCCCCCGGAGTTCGTCGACCGAGATGTCGAAGTACTCCGCGGTGATCGCGAGGATCGACGCCGCGCTGACCTCCAGCGTGCCGGAGTTGGGTAGCAGCGCTTGAAGGACAACCTCTGCGAGCGACTTGTCGAGGTCGGTGTTGTTCAGCGAGGCGAACGCGGTGACGCGGATCAATGCACCCTCGAGCTCGCGGATGTTGCGCTCGATCTTCGACGCGATCAGTTCGAGGACGTCGTCGGGAACAGCGATGCTGTCCATCTGCGCCTTCTTGCGCAGGATGGCGATGCGGGTCTCGAGGTCGGGTGGCTGAACGTCGGTGATCAGTCCCCACTCGAATCGCGTGCGGAGCCGATCTTCAAGTGTCGCAAGCTGTTTCGGCGGTCGGTCGGAGGAAATGACGATCTGCTTGCTCGAATTGTGCAGCGTGTTGAAGGTGTGGAAGAACTCTTCCTGGATACCTTCTTTGCCGATGAGGAACTGGATGTCGTCGACGAGCAGTACGTCGACGTCGCGGTAGCGGCGCTTGAACGCGACTCGACGGTCATCACGCAGCGAGTTGATGAAGTCGTTGGTGAATTCCTCGGTGGAGACGTACTTGACGCGCATTCCCGGGAACAGCCGTTGGGCGTAGTGGCCGGCGGCGTGGAGCAGGTGCGTCTTGCCGAGTCCCGACTCACCCCAGATGAACAGCGGGTTGTACGCGCGCGCCGGGGCTTCGGCCACGGCAACGGCCGACGCGTGCGCGAAGCGATTCGACGCTCCGATCACGAAGGTGTCGAAGGTGTACTTGGGGTTGAGATTGGCGCCAGAGGGTGTGGGTGTCGCCGTCGGGCGTTCGGCGAAGTACGACGGCCAGTTGGCCGGAGCACCTCGCGAATCCGACGCTGCTCCGTTGGTAGCGGGCGTCGACAGTTGAGGGGACTGCTGTGCGCCGAATGAGTCGGTGCCCAGGGAGTCGGCGGCTGCGTGGTCTGTGGGGGCAGGCTGGCGGAGCGGGAATTGGCCGTTGCCGAAGTCGCTCACGTCGACGCCCGATGTGGAGACAGGTGCTTGGCCGATTCCCCCGGCAGGTGCCGACGAGCGGGGAGCCCCTACCTGGGATGGCTGCTCGGCGGGGGTGTCTGTGCTCGGCGGGGGCGTCGCGATCCGCACACCGAGGTCGACGGGTTGCCCGAGGTGACGTGAGAGTGCGCTGCGGATGGTGTCGCGAAGCGTGCGCTCGATCTGCTCCTGGACCAGCGGCGTCGGGACGGTGAGCAGTGCGAATCCCTCGGCGAGGGTGAGTGGCTGCACGAGCGAGAGCCAGGCTTTTTGCTGCCGGGTGAGAGGTTCGTGGTCTCCGCCGGCGGAATCGTCGTTGAGCTCTGCGACGACCTGTTGCCAGACCTCGCCGAACGAGTCGCGATCAGAAGTCACGGTCAGGCCTTCCCACCCCGAGAAAATTACCAGCATCAGTCATCGGGGACCCACGATGCCGGTTCGGGAGCCGACTTGTCCACACACTTATCCACAGCTGTGTACAACCAAGTCGGGATGGGTCCGACGCCGCGATCGCGTCGTGGAGATGTGAGTGGCGTATCGGTCGCCGTCACTGGGGAACGACGCTAACAGAACCACCACGAAGCCGACAACGTAAGGCTCGAATTGACTCGGGCAGATCACAAATAGTGCGTCCCGGCCGGCGTCGAGGATGGCGCGTACGCAGGCCGTGGGCAGGTATGGCACTCGTCATCGCTGGTCACGACGTTGGTGTGGATCCGCTCGTTTGATTTGAGTACACCGGGTCCAGTAGTCTCGACTGGTCATCCAGGTGTGCGGATTTGCGTGGTGGCGTTCCTGTTTTTCGAAGGCTGGACCGCGTGCGGTTCGTTCGGCGGAAACGGGGTCACCCAACCGGCACGAGTCCGGCACCGCTGCCTGGATAAGCAGACCACTCAGGAGATCGTGGGTGCGCGTGTAGTTGGCGTGCTCACGTACGAACACAAGGAGTACCAGCCGTGGCCAAGGGCAAGCGGACTTTCCAGCCGAACAACCGTCGTCGTGCACGCGTGCATGGTTTCCGGTTGCGTATGCGTACCCGTGCGGGTCGTGCGATCGTCAACACCCGTCGCAGCAAGGGCCGCGCAAAGCTCTCGGCCTGATCTGCACAACACCGCGAGTCCCGGCGGCGGCAACGCCCGTCGTCGGAACGCTCCGGTGGCGATTGGGTCGGTGATGGCGTCAATCCATCGGATCTCCACACGATCCGACTTCTCCCGCACGCTCAAGAAGGGCGTGCGGGTATCGTCGCGTGATCTGCTGTTGACGGTGTCCATCTTGCCGACGCGCTGGCCCGACGAGACGGGTCGTCGAATCGATGTCGCGACGTCGGGCGGACCCTGGCTCGGGTTGATCGTCAGTAAGTCGGTCGGCAATGCCGTGACCCGCCATCTCGTGGCGCGCCGAATCAGGGCAGCGTTCGCGGAAGTCATGGACGAGTGTCCGACCACCGACACCTCTGTTGTCGTGCGTGCTCTTCCCAGTGCTGCGGACATGTCGAGTGTCGAGTTGGCCGCCCAACTTCGCAAGGCGTTGCGTCACGCCAAAGTTCGACGACTCGCAGCCGAGCTGCTCGACTCTCCCTGTCCGAGCGGGTCATCGACTGTGTCTCCCGGCAGGATTTTGTGATGTCAGCGTCGTCGATCCAGGCATTCATCCGGTTCTGCCATCTGCTGCCACGTCGAGTGGTGATCTTCTTGATCGAGTTGTACCGCACCTGGGTGTCGCCGCTGCGTTTGCCAACCTGTCGTTTCGAACCGACCTGCTCGGGCTACGCGGTTGAGGCGCTGACACGCCACGGCTTCTTCTACGGCGGTGCACTGTCAGTGATCCGGCTGCTCAAATGCGGTCCGTGGCACAAGCCCGGCTACGACCCGGTGCCCGAGGAATCGTTCCGGTGGCCGTGGACGCCGCAGCCGGATCAGGATTCCGACGACCGGCCTCTCGACGATCAGCGTCTCGACGATCAGGGTCTCGAGGACCAGCAAGACCAAGAGTTTCCATCGACGCACAACGGATCCGCTGATGGCGGGCCGACGGTGCGCGGACGTGTAATCACGGAGGACACCACGATCAGCGTGGGTGTCTCCGCGAAGAGTGAGGGGTAACTGTCCCGTGCTGAACTTCATCTATTGGCCGGTCTCCTGGATCATGTGGGTCTGGCACTGGGTGTTCGACCACATCACACCGAACACCCCGGGCGGCAATGGCATCGCCTGGGCGCTGTCGGTGATCTTCCTCGTCTTCACGCTGCGCGCGATCCTCTACAAGCCCTTCGTGAAGCAGATCCGCACCACGAAGAAGATGCAGGAGATCAACCCGCAGCTTCAGGCGATCCGGAAGAAGTACGCCAAGGATCGGGTCAAGATGACCGAGGAGATGCAGAAGCTGCAGAAGGAGCACGGGTTCAATCCCCTGCTCGGCTGCCTGCCCATGTTGCTGCAGATCCCCGTGTTCATCGGTCTGTTTCACGTGCTGCGATCGTTCAACCGTATGGCGACCGGCATGGGTCAGTTGCATATGACCGCAGCAGAGACGCGCAGCCACGGTAACTATGCGTTCAATGAGGAGCAGGTCCGAAACTTCCTCGACGCGCGCCTCTTCGGTGTGCCGCTGTCGTCGTACATCACGGAGCCTGTCTCCGAGTTCCAGGCGTTCGTGGAGCCGGGTCACCCGATCGACTTCACACGTCTGAACATCGCGATCGTCGTCATCCCGATGATGATCATCGCGTCGATCGCCACGCACATGAACTCGCGCGCATCGGTCGCGCGTCAACCCGAGGCCGCACTCGAGAATCCGCAGACCCGCATGATGAACATGCTGGCGCTGTACGTCTTCCCGCTCGGCATCCTCGTCACCGGTCCGTTCTTCCCCGTCGCGATCCTCCTGTACTGGATGAGTAACAACATCTGGACGTACGGGCAGCAGCACATCGTGTTCGGTCGTATCGAGAAGGAAGAAGAGGCGGCGCGCCAAGCGAAGCAGGAAAAGCTCAAGGCGAACGCCCCCAAGCCCGGTGCGCGGCCCGATCGGCTGAAGAAGGGCAAGAACTCGGGGTCGCCTTCCCCGTCGCTCAGTAAGTCGGACTCTGATGGTGCTGATTCGTCGGCTGAGTCGGCCGAGGATCTCGACGTCGACGCCACACTCGACAGCGGATCCGACGACGGCTCGTCGTCGACGCAGCACGTCGTCGGAAGCAAACCGAAGCCCGGCGCCAAACCAGCGGGAGCGGCGTCGTCGAAAAGTTCTGGCAACTCGGGGTCGGGTCCGAAGAAACAGGGATCATCCAACCAGCGCAACAAGAGGGGTGGGAAGAAGGGTCGACGATGATCGGCCGCCGATCCGGATGGCGGTGTTGCGAGGCGTACATGACGCCCGCGCAGAAACACAGCCCGGAGCCCGTGCGGCACGACTCTTTGAAAGACTCTCCCCTCCCCCAACACAGACATCACCGATGAACACACAGCGAGGTGCAACTGATATGACAGCCGAGACTGCAACACACGCAGACGCCGAGTCGACCGAGCACGACGAGACTCTCGAGGCCGGCGCGGGCCAGGAGGCCGTCGACACGGCTACCGTCGAGTCGACGTCTGATGTCAACGACGATGAGGCCACAGATGCGGCCCGCGACGACGCGGCAACTGACGCGGACGACATCGACAGCGAAGACACGGACGACGACGCTGACGAGGAAGATGAAGAGGAGCGTCTCGTCGAAGAAGGCGAGATCGCTGGCGACTACCTCGAGCAGCTGCTGGACGTGCTGGACTTCGATGGCGATATCGATTTGGATGTCGACGGTGACCGCGCGATCGTCAGCATCGACGGAGGCGACGACCTGACGAAGCTCGTCGGCCGTAAGGGCGAGGTTCTGGATGCGCTTCAGGAACTGACCCGGCTTGCCGTGCAGCAGGCGACGGGCGATCGCAGCCGGCTGATGCTCGACATCGCGCGGTGGCGTGCGGATCGCCGCGAACGGCTCGCGCGACTTGGCCGCGAGGTTGCTGAGCGTGTGCTGGAGTCGGGAGAGCGGGAGCAGCTCGACCCGATGACTCCGTTCGAGCGGAAGATCGTGCACGACGCTGTCGCTGCTGTCGACGGAGTGATGAGCGAGAGTGAGGGCGCGGAGCCGAAGCGCCGCGTGGTAGTCATCAAGAACTGAACAGGTCTCCGCGGCGATGCGCCTGGAGATCACAAGCAACGAAGTCCCGGTTTCGGCCGGGACTTCGTTGTTTCACCGGTAGGAATCACATGCGTGTAGTTCGGGTGTTTCACGTGAAACATGGAGCCGACGCCGCGCTGAGGGAAAGGCACTGTTTCACGTGAAACACGATGAGTCCGATGGCGAGCATGGTGATGGGTCCGCTGTCGACGGCGACAACGTCGCGGAACGCGCCGCTGTGGCGGACTCCCCTCCCCCGGCAGCGACATCGATCTTCGGCGATCGTCTCCCGCTAGCTCAGGAGTACTGCAGAATCCTAGCCACCGACGGAATCGACCACGGGCTCATGGGACCGAGGGAGGTCCCGCGACTCTGGGATCGCCACATACTCAACTGCGCTGTGATCCAAGAAGTCATCGACGACGGCCAGACGATTATTGATATCGGCAGTGGTGCTGGACTGCCCGGCATTCCGCTCGCGATCGCGCGTCCCGACCTTACGATCACGTTGATCGAGCCACTGCTGCGTCGAAGTGATTTTCTGCTGCGGACGGTCGACGCTGTTGGTCTCCCGGTACACGTTGTCCGCGGGCGCGCTGAAGAGAAGTCGGTCCTCGCCGAGGTCGAACCCGCGGACGTCGTGACCTCTCGGGCGCTGGCTCCCCTGGATCGGCTCAGTCGATGGTCCGCTCCCCTGATTCGCGATAGAGGTCGACTCGTCGCGCTCAAGGGATCGTCGGCTCCAGAGGAGATCGAACGGGATCGGAAGGCCGCGGAACGGAACGGAATCGTCGGTCTCCGCGTCGAATATGTCGGCGAGTCTGTTGTCGACCAGCCGACGACCTTGGTGATCGGCGACAAGCGCGGTGCGCCGAAACGTCGTCGAACGAGGTGAGAATGCGACGGTCTGAGGTGCTGACGTCTGCAGTTGGTTTGCGACGGCTCGAGGGAGCAAAATGGACAGGACATCGGAGTGTGGGCGAGGGATCGTGCGTGCTGCACGATAGAGGGGCGGAACAATTTTGGACGCCGACGATGCTTACGAAATATCGCAGAGGAGCCACAGCGTGACCGACCAACAGCCGGATGTTTCACGTGAAACGATTCCGCCGGCCACGTCGACGTCCGAGCAGTTCGACGACACTCCCATCGCCGCCGCCGCAGCCCGAGCCAGTCAAGTACTGACCCCTGGAGGTGCTGGCCAGTTACCCCGCCCCCCGCACACGCGCGTCATCACCGTGGCGAACCAGAAGGGCGGCGTCGGGAAGACGACCACGGCCGTGAACCTCGCTTCGGGGCTCGCGCTGCACGGGCTGCGCGTTCTGGTCGTCGACCTCGACCCGCAGGGCAACGCGAGCACAGCTCTGGGCATCGACCATCGCGCACTCGACATCGCGTCGGTCTACGAGCTGCTCCTCGGCGAGGTCACGCTCAAAGAGGCAGTCAAGCAGAGTCCGAGCCACGAGAACCTCTACTGCGTACCCGCGACCCTCGACCTGGCCGGCGCCGAGATCGAACTGGTCTCACTGGTCGCTCGCGAGAACCGACTCCGTAATGCGCTCAATGACGCGTCTGTCGCGGAGTTCGGCTTCGACTACATCTTCATCGACTGCCCACCGTCGCTGGGTCTGCTGACCGTCAACGCGATGGTCGCGGCTCGAGAGGTGCTCATCCCCATCCAGTGCGAGTACTACGCACTCGAGGGCGTCGGGCAGCTCCTCCGCAACATCGAGCTGGTCCAAGCGCACCTCAACCCGAATCTCCACGTCTCGACGATTCTGCTGACGATGTACGACGGCCGCACCAAACTCGCCGACCAGGTCGCCGACGAAGTACGACGCCACTTCAGCGACAAGGTCCTTGGTACCGTGATCCCCCGCAGCGTGAAGGTGTCCGAGGCGCCCGGCTACGGAATGACGATCATCGAGTACGACCCGGGTTCACGTGGAGCAATGAGCTATCTCGACGCCGCGCGCGAACTCGCCATGCGCGCGAAAGACGAATTCTCCTCCACCACGGACCTCTCGAGAGGACAGCAATGAGTCAACGAGACGCCCAACGACGCGGAGGACTAGGCCGCGGTCTGGCAGCCCTCATCCCGACCGGACCATCCGAGAACGAGTCGAGCGCTCCCCGACTCGGCGCTGCTGCCGCCGATGTCGTGATCGGCAAGGGGAACTCCGGTGGTAGCTCGGGCGGAAACGGCGTTCCCTCCTCCCCCACGAACGGAAGTCCGCAGGGTTCCACGACGACGTCGACCGATGCAACACGGTCGAGCTCTGACGGAAACGCGAGTGCCGTCGGAACCGTCGACGAAGTTGGGGCTGTCTATCGCGAGCTGACGCCCACACTCATCCAGCCGAACCCGCACCAGCCGCGCAGCGTCTTCGACGAAGAGGCGATGGCCGAACTCGTGCATTCGATCAAAGAGTTCGGGCTCATGCAGCCGATCGTTGTGCGCAAGCTCGCCACCCCGACACCCGACGGCGTGCTCTACCAGATCGTCATGGGCGAGCGACGCTGGCGAGCCAGTCAGGAAGCAGGACTCGAGGCGATCCCATCGATCGTTCGCGAGACCCCCGACGGCGACATGCTGCGCGACGCCCTGCTGGAAAATATTCACCGCGCCCAACTCAACCCTCTGGAAGAAGCGGCCGCGTATCAGCAGCTTCTCGAGGAGTTCGACGTCACCCACGAGGAACTGGCCACCCGGCTCGGGCGCTCGCGCCCGGTGATCACCAACATGATCCGCCTGCTGAAGCTCCCGATTCCCGTGCAGCGCCGCGTTGCCGCGGGAGTGCTCTCGGCCGGCCACGCACGCGCGCTGCTGTCACTGGAGACCGGAAGCGATCAGCAGGAAGCGCTTGCCGCGCGCATCGTCGCCGAAGGCCTGTCGGTCCGAGCCACCGAGGAAGCGGTGACTCTCGCCAACCGTGGCGACGGACCGTCGACCCCCACCCCATCGCCGAAGCGTCGACAGATGCAGATGCCGGGTCTGCAAGATCTCGCGGAGAAGCTCTCCGACGGCCTCGACACCCGCGTGACCGTCAGCCTCGGCAAGCGCAAGGGCAAGATCGTCGTCGAGTTCGGCTCGGTCGACGACCTCGAACGTATCGTGGGGTTGATCCAACCGAAGACGTAGCAACGATCGGCGACTCGGCGAGAAAATAGCAACCGAAGTCGGCGATACCCACGAAAATTCGTGACCCACCGCATCCGAAAGTTTCGTCACAGTGACAGTCGAGCAGCACACCGAGCACATGAACAGTGAAACACCCTGCAACACATCAGATTTCACTTTCGTGGGCACTCGACCGATGCGTCGAGGCGAGGATTCACAATGAACTTCACGATTTCCAGTCTCGATCTCGAAGCATTCGAGTCGTTGCCTCCGCACACCCGTCGTTGCGTGTTCTGGGAGGTCGATCCGTCGTTCACCAACGCGGCGTCCACCGCTTCCGACGACGATCCCTCTCCCCTGCGCGGCTCAGTGTCGTCCTCCGAGACACCGGCGGGACCGGCGAGCCTCACGAACTTCGAGAGCGAGTTCGACAAGGAGGCGTGGATCTCGTCGGTCCTCCTCGAATGGGGCACGTGCGGCCAGATCGCGATCGATTCGTCGACCGGCGTTGTCGTTGGCGCCGCGCTCTACGCTCCGCCCGGACGCGTCCCCCGCTCACGTAGCTTTCCGACGTCGCCCGTGAGCGCCGACGCGGTGCTACTCACTTCCGTGCGCACCGAGCCGGGTTTCGAGGAAGCGGCCGACCTCCTTATCGATGCCGTGGTCACCGATCTGATTCGACGAGGCGTACGTGCTGTCGAAGCGTTCGGTTTCGTCCGGCACGGTGGGTCCCGCTATGGCAGTTCTCGTCACGGATCATCGCGTGACGCACTCGGGCGCGAGTATGACTCTCCCGCAGAGTATCTCGGTGACGAGGAATCATCAGGTGGCAGAAAGAGCTCTGACACAACGGATTTCGGCGACCTGAGTACGTGGTCGGACGAGGCCGTCGTCGAGATCGCGCGCGAGATCCTCGACGGCCCGGGTCAGGATCTGTGTGGGCAATGCATGATCGACGCCGGACTCCTGAAGGATTCAGCCTTCGACGTGATTGCGTCGCATGTGCGGTTCCCCCGCTTTCGGCTGGAGCTCGACGAAGGACTCGGCTGGAAGGTCGGGGTCGAGAGCGCCTTGGAGAAGCTCGTCGTGATGGCCGCGATCGATCTGGTCGGCAGGGAGAGGCTCACTGTTCCGGCCGGTAGTCGTAGTGGAGCGCGAAACCGCGCCAAGCCGGCCCGCGGAAACTAGCCGCGACCGAGCTCGCGAGAAGTAGCTGGATAGCTATCCGTCAGAAACCGGAAATACGTTCGGCCGCAAGGAGATCTGCGAACGTGTAGGTGCCTGTCGGGCGGTCGTTCTCGCCGAGCAGGTACAGGCGCTTGACCGCGACGAGGATGGCCTCGGTGATCACGTTGCGATAGTGCGGGTCGTCGAGCACCTTGGCGTCGTCGGGGTTGGTGATGTAGCCGACGTCGATGAGGACAACCGGCATCCTGGTGAGCCGAAGGATGTCCCAGGTGCGTTCGTGGACGCGGCAGTCGGTCAGCGGTGTGCGCGCGGCGATCTCACGCTGGATGAAATCGGCGAGGTTGCGCCCGATGGTCGAATACGACCCGCGGTTGTTACCGAAGTAGAACGACGCGACGCCGTTCGCGGCGGGTGTCTCGTGGTGTCCGCATCGCAGCGAAATCATCATGTCGGCGTCGACGAGATTGGCCACCCGAGCACGCTCGTCGTCAGATGCGTGGCCGCGACCGTCGTGCGACAGGAAGGTTTCCATTCCTGCGGCGGCCATCCTGCCCTCGAGGCGAGCGGCGAGATCCCACAGCACGCGGGATTCCAACTCGGCGACCGTGCCGGTCGAAAGTGCGTGCATCCCAGCAGTACCCGGATCGATGACGATTCGCTTGCCGGACAGTTGGGGGCCGGAGCGTCGAACATGCTCTTCCTGGCGGATCGCATACGGCGACCCGCCGGTCACACGGGTACCTAGCCGGTCGAGTGCGCGCAGCGTCGACGGACCGCAAATGCCGTCGGAGGAGAGTCCGTACTCGCTCTGGTAGAGGCACACCGCGTTGTGGGTGCTCTCACCGAATACGCCGTCGACGAGTCCGGTGTAGTAGCCGAGGTTCTGTAGTCGGCTCTGGAGTGTGGCGACGTCGTCTCCAACCATGGGAGCCGACAGTCGGTACAGGAGTACGCGCGCGCCGAGTTGATACGACGCCTCGCGCAGCGATCGATACGTCGCCTGGCCGACGATGCCGTCGACGATCAGGCCACGTTGCTGCTGGAATGCACGCACTGCGTGGTCGACGTCGATGTCGAAGAGGGCGTCCTCGGTGCTGTGGATGACCGCACCGGTCTGCGCCGCTTCCGCGTCGTGCGTCCCGCTAGCTGCTTCGCCAGGTGTTACGTCGCTAGGTGTTTTGCCGCTCTCGGGTGCCGCGTGACGGCCCAGAGTGGAGCTGAGCAGTCCCTGTCCGGAGAGGATCGATCGAATCTCGGCTACGGCCGACCCACGATCTCCCAGTCGGAACGTTGGCATCTCATCTCCTCAATTGGACATGTCGCCGTGAGGGGACACGGACGACATTGAACCAAAGTGAATTGTCTCAGGTCGTGGCATATGAGCAAAACTCATGCACACGGTTGAACCGATCCACGCTGTGCCGCGTCCCCGAGGCTACCGGTTGCCGCAGACGACACGTGGCAAATAGTTCGTGATGCCAAACTAACAGTACAGGCCACCGTCGAATCCCAGGTGAGGCGTTCGACGGTGGCCAGGTCGGCTCACGAAGAGACGTGAGAGACGTCACTGCTGAAGTGTCGGTCAGGCGTTGGACCCGACGACGGAGTCGAGGTCGCGCAGGAGCGCGGCCTTGCCCTTGACGCCGACGATGGTCTTGGTCGGCTCGCCGTCCTGGAACAGGATCATGGTCGGGATCGACATGATCTTGTAGTCACGAGCAACGCCGGGATTCTCGTCGACGTCGACCTTCGCGACGGTCAGCTTGTCGCTGTAGTCGCGGGCGATCTCCTCGAGGACCGGTGCGATCATGCGGCACGGGCCGCACCAGGTGGCCCAGAAGTCGACGAGGACCGGTCCGCTGGACTCGAGTACCTGGTCTTTGAAAGTGGCGTCAGTGACGGCCACGGTGTTTGCTCCCATGATGTGTCCTCCTCTGGACGTGGTGCTGGGTGGTGAATAGAGATGAATCCGCAGGTCAGACGGAGGGTGCGACCGTTGCGACGACGTCGCCCTCGATCGGCATGGGCTCGATATCGCCCTGATCGGCGAGCCACCGCTCGGCGTCGATCGCTGCCGAACAGCCGCTGCCCGCGGCGGTGATGGCCTGTCGGTAGGTGTGGTCGACGAGGTCGCCCGCAGCGAACACGCCGGGAACCGACGTGTAGGTGGTGCGGCCGGACACCTTCACGTAACCCTCGTCGTCGAGGTCGATCTGACCGCGAACGAGCTGGCTACGCGGGTCGTGGCCGATGGCGACGAACATGCCGGTGACGTCGATGTTCTTCTTGTCGCCGTTCCGCGTGTCGGTCAGTTCGAGGCCCGTCACCGAGTTGCTGCCCAGCACACCTGTGACGGCGGAATTCGTCACGAATTCGATCTTGTCGTTGGCGCGAGCGCGCTCGAGCATGATCTTCGACGCCCGGAACTCGTCGCGTCGGTGGATCAGCTTCACGCTGCGGGCGAACTTGGTGAGGAACGTGGCCTCCTCCATCGCCGAATCGCCGCCACCGATGACCGCGATGTCTTGGTCCTTGAAGAAGAAGCCGTCGCACGTGGCACACGCCGAGACTCCCCTGCCCAGCAGCTCCTGCTCACCGGTGATCTCGAGGTAGCGGGCAGCGGCACCCATCGCGAGGATGACCGCATAGGCGCGATGCGTCTCGCCGCCGGCGTCGACCTCTTTGATCTTGCCGGTCAGGCGGACTGCCTCGACGTCTTCCATGCGGAGATCGGCGCCGAACCTGATGGCCTGCTCACGCATTTCGTCCATGAGCGCGGGGCCCTGGATGCCGTTTTGGAAGCCGGGGTAGTTCTCGACCTCGGTGGTGGTCATGAGCGCACCCCCGAACTGCGTTCCCTCGAAGACGAGAGGTGCCAATTCGGCGCGGGCTGCGTATACGGCAGCGGTGTATCCGGCCGGTCCGGACCCGATGATGATCAGGTCGTGGATCTGCTGGTTGTCAGTCTGGCTCATCCGTCCTCCGTGCTTGTGGCGACGCGCGGTACCGCTGATTCTCCGGTGCGCGTTGTCGGCTCGTTCAACACAAGCCTAAGGGCAGATGTTCCCGCTGCTGATCCCGTGGCGCTCACCCACCCAGTCTGGTGCGCGACACCGTCGCCGGGCTATCGGTATCGCAGCCCTGCTCGACGACGAGTGCGTCGAACCGACCGGCCATGCCCGTCCCGAGCAGAATCACAACACGCTCCGACCCTCCCACCGTGATCTCGCCGGAACCGAGGACCGGAGTCGACGCCGCTACGCCGTTGGCCGCGGTGCACCGACGCAACGCTGCCTCGGATTCGAACGGCGTGTGGCCAGTCCTTCCGAGCACGGACAACGCGGAGGCCTTCTCGACGCCGTCGAGTTGCGTTGCGTCGAGTTGCGTCGTGTTGGCCGAGGTCGATGGTTGTGCCTGCACACCGGCGCCCGGTTCGTCGGTGGTCCTGGTGGCGACGACTGCCACGACTCCCACGAGCACCGCGATCGCAGCGGCGGCGCCGACGAGGAGTGTTGCGATTCGTCTACGTGGGGCGCGGGTCGTCGAACGGCGTCGACGTTTGGAGAGGTCTACAGGGGCCGCTGAAGACTGCTGTGCGGTGCGGCGCGCCGAAGAGTCGTTTTGAATGGCGGACAGTGTGGAGGCGATCCGCGAGTCGACTTCTGGCGGAACGGGTTTCGACTCCTCGGAGAGAGAACGCAGCGACTCGCTGGTGCGGTCGAGTGCAGCCAGTACACGCTGGGCTGCGGGGTCGTTGGCGATCCGCTCGCGCATGTATGCGGCGGTGTCGTCGGGTAGCGCGCCGGCGTGGAGGTCGGCGAGCAGGTCCTCCGAATAGGGCGGTTCGGGATACGGCGTGTTCATCGTTGCGCGGTCCTGCTCCCCCGACTGTTGTGGCCGTCATGGCGGCCTGGCTCGTCCACTGCCACATACGACGTTGATCGGAGCCGATCGGTTCCTTCGAGTGTCGTGTTCATGAGTCTTCCTTGAGATGACCGAGCAGCTTCGCCAGGCGAAGGCGCGCTCGCGACGAACGACTCTTCACCGTTCCCTCGGCGACTCCCAACCGCTGTGCCGTTTCTGCGATGCTGAGCCCTTCGACATCGAGCGCGACGACGACTGCCCGCTGCTCTTCCGGGAGCTGCGCCAGCGCGTCGCCAATGCTCATCGACAGATCGACCGCGGCATACCTGTCTTCGCGCGCAGCTAGTGCGGGAATCTCGAAGTCGGGAAGAGAAACTGTGGGGCGCAACTTATCTCGTCGTATCCGGTCGAGACAAGCATTGACGACAATGCGATGCAACCACGTCGAAACTCGCGCGTCAGCCCGGTACGAGTGTGCCATTCGGTGTGCGTTGAAGAGTGCGTCTTGGAGTGCGTCGGCGGCGTCGTCGGGGTTGTTGAGGGTGCGGTAGGCGACGGCCCAGAGGCGTTCTTGGTGGCGGTGGATGAGGGTGGAGAAGGCGTGGAGGTCGCCGTTGATGTGGGCGGTGAGCAGGTGCTCGTCGCTGCGTGTGTCGCTGGTTCCCCCGGGCATGGGTTGAGATTAGTGCAGCGCGGTGTCGCGTATGTCGGGTTGGCGTGCGGGGTTGTGGAGGGGGGTCGGGGTGGGGATGGTGAGCTGGGATCAGAGGTGTTCGAGCATGATTCTGTTGGCGCGTTCAGCTTCTTGGTAGTTCCTGGCTGCTGTGGCGACTCGATAGGAGGACACGATGAGCATAAGCAATACACGAAGGTGCTAATTGTGGATGACCGCACACAAATTAGTCCGACGATCCAGGACCTCGCCGATCAAGGGAAGCTGACCATCGTTCGCGAAGAATTGTTCGACAACGTGCCTTTCGGCAATCCGCAGCCGGAACCGTTCACACCGAGTCCGGGGTGGACACCGCCCGACCCTGAAAACCAGAACTCCATAGCGGGGTGCCCGTTCCGTGACAGCTGATGAGTTCTTTCGGGATCTGCCCGATCCGCCGCCGTTTCGGTTCGCGTATATGCCGCGTGGGCCGGAGTGGTTGTCGGACCCGCCGACGCGCATCAAAGATGGTCAGGCCGGTGTCGACTTCCGGCTGGTACGTGATCTTGCGCGGATGGGCTACAAAACCTACTATCTAGACCCGCTCAGGTACTTGTATAAGACGATGCCTGCTGCGGTGCCGGTGTTCACCGATTGGATCAACTACATCGACGAGCGGTTGCCCGAGCCGCGGCGCACGAAAGCCGAACGCAAACACAAAGACTCGATCTGGATGTGCCTGAATATCAATCTTATTGATCCAGCCGCCAAAGGTGACCGGGAGACCATTGAGGCGTTGTTTGGGCAGTTCGACAAATCCTGGGCGCCGGAAGGAGTGCGATATGAGGCGGCGCGTGCGCTCGACTACATCGCGACCAAAGCCGACAACGATCGAATGGTTGCCCTCCTGCGAGATTCGAATAGTGGTGTCCGCAATGCGGTGACGCACTATCTGGGCCGATTCCGCACTGATCGTTCGCACGATCTGCTGGTGCACCGGCTTGCCACCGACCCAGAGGTCACCCAGGCCGCGATGACCGCGCTTGCACGTATGAAACGGCCCGAGGACATCGAGATCTTGCGGCCATGGCTCGACGATCCGCGCGACCTCATCCAGCGCGACGCCAAACGCGCAATTGCGAAGCTCGAGAAAGCTACCGCGAAATGAGTGATCCAATCGAGCGTCCACTCGAACTGCTTGCCGAGATGCATCGGACCGTAAGACGGAGAGCCTTGCATCGAATGTCACTTCTCCCGATGAACAGCGCTTCACGGATGTCCGCCACTGGATGTACAACGAGATGATGAAGAATTCAAAGTCTGATGCTATTAAGAGTATCCGAGGAATGAACGCAGATTAGGCGCCTGAATGGTGGGATTTCTGGAAAGACTTGGATCAGCTTGCTGCGGATGCGGCTTGGTTTGAACGGGTATGACGAGTACGGGCCGAACATGACCGGAGCTCAATTCAACGAGGGTGTCGCACAAGTAGTCGATGAGCTTGCCAAGGCTGAGTCTGAAGGCAAGAAGGTGACACAAATCCGTGACGACGGCGGCTCGTGATCGAGACAATCCGTCGCGTCGGGGTCCTCTGGGTTCCGTTGCTAGCTGTCGGGGCGGGGATCGCTGTGTTCCGACTGCTCCCGAGCATTTGGGCCGCCTGCACTGACACAGAGTGGGATGCAAACAGAGCCTGGGGAATTGCTGGATACGCTCCGTTGACAGCTCTCACGGTATTGGTCTTCTGCTGGGCGGCTTACGCTGTCCTGGCTACTCGATCCAGCGTCTGGGTCTCGTATTGTGGGCAGTTGTCGCGTGGCAGCACGACGCCGCTGGCGTGATGCAAGACCGATGCCCACGCGGGACACCACCCTGGTGGCCTTCGCTTATCCCTCTGTAGGACGTAGGTGGCGCATAGCTCACCGTCTTCTTCGGAGGATGATGAGCGGCATGTGGTTCGCCGATTCGGTGAGCTCGTCTGTCGCCCGATACGCCTATCTCCCGAATCGCCAGGCGAGTGCGGCGCCGACGGCACCGATGCCGTTGGCGGCCCAGTGCAGGGCGATGGGAGCGAGCAGGCTGTCGCTGCGTACGCGGAGCCATCCGAGGAGTACACCCGCAGCTGACGTGACGGCGACGGCCAGGACAACTCCGATGATTTGCGCGAACACGCTGTGGCCGAAGAGATCGGACAGGCCCGCGTTGCCGGCAGTGAGTCCCAGCGACGTGATCACATGCCAACAGCCGAACAGCACGGCTTGGATCAGCAGTGCGCGTGTTGGCGTTGTGAGTCGGCGCAGCGAGCCGAACAGCACGCCGCGGAAGAACAACTCCTCGGGTAGCACTGTCTGGAACGGAATCACGACGAACGCGGCGAGTAGCGCATGCCCGAGGTCGCGGTAGGCGTCGTTCTGGAACAACTCGCGTGTCGGCGGAATGGCAACACCGACAACGACCACAACAACGACCGCAAGGACGATGACCAGCGCGTACCGTCCGCCGCTGCGTAGGCCGGCGCGACCGAGGCCCAGATCCTCGTGTGTGAGGCCCGCAGCGAGCGCGATGGACACGGCAACCACTGCGGCGACGGTCACCAACCATTCGACGCCCGGAAGGTGCAGGAAATGGGCGCACATCTGTGCCGTCAGCATCAACGCGGCACCAACGATCGGCACCAACCACAGTCGACGACTCTGTTGAGAATCGGGCAAGCGCGGGTTCGCAGATGAGATACTGTCGTCGCGGCTCACCACGGTAGCGTTGCACAGGTTTAGGATTCACGAGTCACATCGATGTCCGATGACCACAAGGGGTGCCCAGGTGCCAGACAAGCCAGCGACCGGCTCCGAGCACGACGCGTCGCCGAAGACGAGCACCTCGGGTGGCCCACCCGAAGGTGATGGCCGACTCGCCGAGCCCGGCAGCGTCGACAGCAAATCGGCAGCCGACAGCAGCCCCGCCGCAAACAGCGAGCCCACCGTCGAAAACAAGTCCGTCTCAGACAGCGAGCCCGCCGTCGAGAGCGAGGATGGTGAGTCGTCGCCGCGCTCGTCGTCGAAGCTACGACGCGCGGCGCTGGCCTACGCGCATCGGATCAGTTTCGCCGGCCTCATGTTCGCGACGGTCTTTCTCTGGTTGTCGACGACGCCGTCGTTGCTGCCGCGCGGCCCGTTGTTCCAGGGCGTCGTGTCGGGTGGCGCTGCGGCAGTTGGCTATTGCGTCGGGGTGTTCATCGCCTGGCTGGTGCGGTACATGCTGTCTCGCTCGGAGCGCTGGCCGTCGCCGAAGCGAAACTATTGGATAGCACTGGGTGTGATCGCGCTCATCGGCACGGTTGTGATGCTGTACTGGTATTCGCGGTGGCAGACCGAGATTCGCAATCTGATGGGTGTCGAAAACCTCACCTGGACGGCGTATCCGATCATCGCGGTGTTCGCTGTGCTCGTCTTCGTGCTGCTGATGGTGATCGGGCAAGCATGGGCGAGTCTCGTGATATGGCTTGTGCGCCAGCTCAGAAAGATCGCTCCGCCGCGCGTTGCCGCTGTCGCGGGCCTGCTTGTGGTCGCGCTGCTGACGGTGTTCATCCTCAACGGTGTTGTCGCGAAGTATTCGATGAAGGCGCTCAACAGCACCTTCGCGTCCGCCAACGACGAGGTGCGGCCCAACACCGCTCCCCCGACGTCCGGGCTGCGATCAGGCGGTCCCGGGTCGCTGGTGACGTGGGAGTCGCTTGGGCGTGAGGGTCGCGTAATCGTCTCCAACGGACCGGATGTCGCGAAGCTGTCGGAGTTCAACAAGCAGCCGGCGATGGAGCCGATCCGCGCGTTCGTCGGGCTGGGTTCCGGCGACAATCTGCGCGCCAACGCGCAGTTGGCTGCAGACGAGCTCGTGCGCGCAGGTGGCTTGAAGCGCAAGGTGATCGCGATCGGCTCGACGACCGGATCCGGTTGGCTCAACAAGGCAACCATCGACTCGCTCGAGTACATGTACAACGGCGACGTCGCCACGGTGGCAATGCAGTATTCGTATCTGCCGAGCTGGATTTCATTCATCGTCGACAAAGAACGTGCCCGCCAGGCGGGCACGTCACTGTTCGAAGCTGTCGACGCCAAGGTGCGCGAGCTTCCCGAAGCGGAGCGTCCCAAGCTCGTCGTCTTCGGCGAAAGCCTAGGATCCTTCGGCGCCGAAGCGGCTTTCGGTACCGTCCCGACCGTCACCGCCCGTACCGACGGCGCGCTGCTCTCCGGTCCGACGTTCAGCAACACGCTCTGGAACGATGCCACCGCGGGCCGCGACAAGGGATCACCGCAGTGGCTGCCGATCTACAACAACGGCAGGCAGGTGCGCTTCATCGCAGACGAGAAGGATCTCGACCGGCCCGACGCACCGTGGGACTACTCGCGCATGGTCTATCTACAGCACGCGTCCGACCCCATCGCGTGGTGGTCGCCGCAACTCATTCTGCGCGAACCGGATTGGCTCAAAGAACAGCGCGGCAGGGACGTCATCAGCGCGACGCACTGGATTCCGTTCGTCACCTTCCTGCAGGTGTCGGCCGACATGGCGGTGTCGGTCAACGTCCCCGACGGCCACGGCCACAACTATCAGTCGGCAATCCCCTACGCCTGGGCACGCATCCTGCAGCCGCCCGGCTGGACGGACGAAAAGACCCAGCAACTCGAGCCGCGACTGCACCGCGACGGGTAGCACTGCGACCGGGTGGGGGTGGTTTCGACGAGCTCAACCATCGGGCGGCGCTGGTTTCGACAAGCTCAACCAGCGCCTGCGGTTGGGGTGGTTTCGACAGGCTCAACCGGCGGCGGGGGTGTTCAGTCCGCGACGTCGAAGGCGGCGATGACCTTCGTCGGCGTCAGCCGTACGAGCGCTTCGCCTGGCACCGCATTGCGCTTGTCGAACTGCTCGGCAAGGTCGGGACCCATGTACCGCTCGGCGATCGCCGTGGCTGTGCGCAGTAGGTCGGCGGGGTCGTCGTCGAAGGCGACGGTGCCCTGGACCTGCACGAACGAGAACGGCGGCTTCTCGTCGTCGACGACGATCGTCGCTCGCGAATCACGTTGCAGTGCGCGACCTTTCGACGTGTCGATACCGGTGTTGAACACCAGCGCGCCGTCTTCGACGATGAACCAGATCGGTGTGACCAGCGCTCGACCGTCCTTCGACACCCACGCGATCTTGCCGGTTCGGGTTCCGGTGGTGAGGAATTCGACGACCTGGTCGGTCAGCTCGGCTGTGGACATGGCTCAGGTACCTTTCGTCCGGTGACGTCGGTTGTGCAGCGGTAGAGCGCGGCGGTACATCCACCACCAGGGTAGGTCCTGTGTCAGGCCAGGCGCTGATACGTCGCGATGAACATCTCGACACAGACGTCCCGGATGTCGGAGACGTCTGCGGCCGGTGCCCCGGCGTCGGTCGCGATGTACCAGTCGACGAGGAGCTGCGTGAGAGCACCGATCAATCCGACCGCGGCGAGTTGGAATCGCGCGGGCGGCTGCTCGTCGTCGAATGCGATGTCGATGGCCAGTTGGGCCCACGCGTGAATAGCGTCCATCCGCAGTCGCTCGAGCGAGGCGTCGACCCCGACGACCTCGACGAGGATCACCCGCGCCATCCGACGGTCGCCGGTGAGACGTTCGAGCAGGGCGTCGAGTGCGACGCGGGTGAGTTGTGCGAGGCGCTGCTCGCGTGGTGCGACGTTGGAGGCGTCGGGGACCTGCAGGAGGCTCTCCCCCACGGCCGTGCGGCAGACGTCGACGCAGTGTTCGTACACCGCTGCCAGCAACGCATTTCGGTCGGAGAAGGACTCGTAGAAATAGCGCTGGGTGAGGCCGGCCTCGTCGCAGAGCCGCTTGACCGACACGTGACGAAAGCCTTCGCGGCCGAACAGGTCCAGTCCGGCGTCGACAAAAGCTGCCCGACGCCGCGCCTGCCGCTGCTCGGGCCCGGTCCCGGCGTACAACCGCCCCGAAGGTCCGGGCTGGGAGGTCTCGAGTGTCACGGATTCCTCTCTTGTCTCGTCGGTTTTGCTGGCCCTGTGTCCTGCTGGCCCTGTGTCCTGCTGGCCCTGTGTCCTGCTGGCGTTGTTCGTCCTGCCTACCGGTCGGCATGGACACGCCTCATCTGAGACGATACTGTGTCAACATGAATCTGACACACTGCCGTGTCAGATAGTAGACCGGAGGTGACGCTCACGATGCTCGACCTACTCCCCGACCCGATGCGGGAGCCGACGGTCCTCGCGATCCCGTTCTTCGTGACGATGCTGGCCATCGAGTGGTTCGCGGCCTACAAGCTCGAGGAATCCGACGACGACGGCCGACCGCCGAAAGGTGCCTACGAGAAGCGCGATGCTCGTGCGAGTCTGTCGATGGGCGTCGTGTCGATTGCGACGAGCGCGGCGTGGAAACTGCTCGGGTTGCTCGTGTACACGGCCATCTTCGCCTACCTCGCGCCGTGGCATCTTCCGGTCACCGCCTGGTACACGTGGGTGATCGCGTTCCTCGGCGTCGACTTCTTGTTCTACTGGTCGCACCGCGTATCGCATCGGGTGCGGCTGGTGTGGGCGACTCACCAAGCGCATCATTCGAGCGAGTACTTCAACTTCGCGACGGCGCTACGGCAGAAGTGGAATATCAGTGCGGCCCTTGTGATGTGGCTGCCACTCCCCCTCCTTGGTGTGCCGCCCGCGCTGGTGTTCGCCGCGTACTCGCTGAACCTGGTGTACCAGTTCTGGATTCACACCGAGCGCATCGACAAGATGTGGCGCCCTTTCGAATTCGTCTTCAACACGCCATCGCATCACAGGGTGCATCACGGCAGTGATCCGGAGTATCTCGACCGCAACTACGCAGGCACGCTGATCATCTGGGACAGGCTGTTTGGTTCGTTCGCGCCTGAAACACACCGTCCCACATACGGACTCACCAAGCCGGTCGGTACGTACAATATCGTGAAGCTTCAAACACACGAGTACGCGAGCATCGCGCGCGACGTCCGTGCAGCGGCAAGCTGGCGTGCCCGCCTGGGTTACGTGTTCGGTCCTCCCGGGTGGGCGCCCTCAAGCGTCACCGGAGCCGACGCCACGGAAGCCGGAACAGTCGAAAGCGGTGAAGGGCGCGTCAGCGCGCCATCGTGACCTGGCCGATCTGTACCTGGTAGCTGCCGTTTCCTGTGCTCGGCAGCGAGGTGAGCCAGACCATCACGTAGCGGCTGCCCTGCGGATTTTCGACCGTCAGCGTCGTGCTCGGCTGGTCGACCGTGCCGGTTGCCACCGTCGAGGTCTGCGCGGCGGTCGGTGTTGCCGACGGTGCGGTGCGGATCTCGACGTTGAAGCCGGGCGTCGGCGTCTTGATGGTCACAGCCTTGACGTTCTGCTCACTGCCGAGGTCGAACATGAGGCCCATGCCGTTCTTGAGTCCACCGAAAGCCGCTGAGCCCCGGTAACTGTCGCTGCGCCACGGTGGAGCTGCCCCACTGATCACGTTCTGCAGATTGACGGAATTGTCTGGCGGCTGAGCGGAGAAGTCGACGATCGAGACCGCGTTGAGCGGGATCGCTGTGCCTGCGGCCGCCTGCGGTGGTGCGGAATAGCCCGGCGCGGCAGGTGCGGAGGTCGTCGGGAGGATCGAGTTGATGTTGGTATTGCCCTCGTCGCCGCCGAAAATGCCTGTGGCCCAGACGATCAGCGCGATGACAACGAACAACGCGAGCAGCGCTGCGCCCGCGAGCAACCCGACGTTGCGTTTGCGAGCTGCAGCAGCGGGAGACGGTTCATGAGCGCCGATCCGCACCGGTGGCTCGTCGTCGTTGATGGCGGGCAGCATGTCGGTCGGGAGATCGAGGACGGTTGCCTGGTCGAGGACGTGCTGGACGGTGCCTGCAGTGCGAATACCGCGTGCGCCGTCGAGTGCGCGCGAGGCGACCGCGGAGATCTCGAAAGGTATGTCGGACTTGACCTCTCGCGGGTCGATCGGCTCACCGTCTGGGCCGGGGGAGGCAATGGGGAGTCCGCCGACGGGCGTCGTCGTGTCGGCGGTGGTGACGAGGTGGTGTCCGGTCTCGCCGTCAAGGGGCCAGCGTGCGAGCAGTAGCGCGTACAGCACGGCGCCGAGTCCGCGGACATCCGACGATTTGTCGTCGCCCGCAAGGGTTCCCGGGAAGGCGAGTACGGCGTTGCCGTCGGTGCTGATCCGAATCCGGTCGGGATGATCGATGGAGAGCGCGCCGCCGGAACGGTGTGCGGCTTCGGCGGCAGCCGCGAGCGCACGGACGGCACGGGCGGCACCGATGGGGGAGGGACCCGAGCGTGCGACGTCGGCCAACGACGAACCGGGGACCCATTCGGTGACGACGATTCCACCCGACGAGCCACGCACGACGTCGAGAACACGTGCGACGCCCGCGGAGCTGATCTGGCCAAGTCGCAGAGTCCGGGTCAGAACGCCCTGGGGGCCGGAATCGCTTGCGCTCGGCTGATCTCCGCGCTCGGGCGGCGGGGCGAGCTGCTCGGCGTCGACGAAGGTCAGGCCGACCTCGCG
>NZ_DLSO01000177.1:30470-49219 GCF_002500165.1 Gordonia sp. UBA7860
TCAGGCCGACCTCGCGGTCGAGGTTGATGTCCTGTGCGCGCCAGAACTGGAGGCCACGGGTGCCGCCGTGGGTGTCGAGGAGGCGGTAACGACCGCCGGCGACAGCCGCGCCGGGGATGAGACGCGGTCCGCGGCGCACGGGCGTGCCGAGTTCCTCGGGACGGTCGGGATCGGGGGTGGGTCCGCCGGTCTTTGGGGATGGGCGCGGCTCATTGGTCTTGGCCTGCTCACTCGTCGTATCGGAGGACGTCTCGGACTGGGGGGTGGTCTCGACCTCGCTGCCACTCAAGCCGCTATCAGTCAAGCCGCTGTCAGTCACGCGTCGGACTCCTTTCCTGCGATACCGAATATCTCGTGGTTCACGCGTTGGTGAGCCCACTTCGAGACCCCGACCACCGGCTGCACCACCGCTGAGCACCGCATACGACTGCCAGCTCGCGGTACCGCGGTCGAATCGCCGGACCACTTGTACCTGACCAGAGTACGGGAGCGATTCGTCGGCAGTGACCCGCGGAAACTGAACCGTGATGGTCGGCGACGATTCCGTGACCTGGCCGGCAGGCGGTGCCAGAGCGGGGATGAACCGACCGAGCAAGCGGCGCACCGAATTACCGATCGCCACGACGTCGGGCAGCCCTGCCGCCGAGAGGCCCGCGTAGGTCACACCGAGCACCACGACCGCGGTGATCAGCAGATACGCCAGCGATCCGAGCTTGCCCTCTGCCGTGCCCAAATAATGCAGACCCGACAACTCGGCGACGACCCACACGATCGCGGCGACGCCGACCGAGACAATCAGCGTCACGATCGTCGTGCGCGCAACACCTTCGAGGCGGCGGTAGGCGAGGCGCTTACGAAGGAGGAAGTGTCCGACGATCGCGCCCGCGAGATAGCCGAGACCATTCGACAGCGACAGCCAACGGATCACCATGTGCGGATCGGAGAAGAGCACCGGACCCAGATACGACGACGCTATCTTGACGACGGTGATGCCCAGCGCGATCCACGTCGGAGTCCACGCGTCCTGCGCGGCGTAGAACACGCGGAGCTGGACGAGCGTGATGGCGTAGGGAATGAGCGTGAATGCGCCCCAGGCGAGGACGGAGCCGAGCTGCGAGGAGATCGAGGCGTCGAACTTGCCGAAGTTGAAGATCGCGATGCCGATTGCCGGACCGAAGAAGGTCATGAACGCGACGGTCGGGACCAGAGCGACCATCGTCAGGCGTGAGGCGAGGGAGAGATCGTCGACGACGGCGTCGCGGTTGTCGGCTGCGGCGTTGCGCGACAGGCGCGGCATTATCGCGGTCAGGATGGTCACGCCGAGCACGCCGTACGGGAGTTGGAGAAGCTGCCAGTGCGTCGCGTACACCGAAATGCCCGACGAGTCGGCGTGCGAGGCGATCCGATAGGTGATGACGAGTCCGACCTGAAGGATCGCGACGTAGCCGACGATCGCAACCGCCTGGCGCCCGAAGGCACGCAACCGCGCGTCGATGCCCCACTGGAGCTTCAGCCGCACCCCGGCTCGACGCAGCCAAGGGATCAGAATGCACGCCTGCAGAACGACGCCGAGCGTGGTGCCGACACCGAGGACCAGCAGCTTGGGCTCGGACATCTTGACCGGATTGAGCGTGATTTCGCCGGGCATCAACGCGTACAGCACGAGCGTCGCGATCTGGACGACGTTGTTCAGCACCGGAGCCCACGCACCCGGTTTGAACAAGCCCTTCATGTTCAGGATGGCGATGAACAGCGCCGACAGCCCGTAGAACAAAATCTCCGGCAGTAGGAGATAGGCGAGTGTCGTGGTCAGCGGTCTGTTGACGTTGCCGTCGCCGACGTTGAGGAGGGTGAGCAGGGGCGCAGCGACGAGGGCGATGAGCGTCGCAGCACCGAGCATGCACAGCGCAAGGGTGAAGATGCGGTTGATGAAGCCTCGGCCGCCGTCGGGGTCCTCGGCTTCCGCACGGACGAGCGTCGGGATCACGATCGCGGTCAGCACGGCACCGAGGACGACCTCGGCGATCATGTTCGGCAGCACGTACGCCGCCTGGAACGCGGATGCGATCGCGGGACCGAGCATCGCGAGCACCAGCACGGTTCGAATGAACCCGGTGATGCGGCTGGTCAGCGTGGCGAGCGCGATCGACCCGGAGGTCTTGACGATGCTCGCATCGGAGTCGCGCGCGAGACTGGTCGACGACGAGGTGTCGGCATCTGAGGTGTCGGTGTTTGGGGTGTCTGGGAAATCTGGGGCAGTGCTGTCTGGCTCGCGCGACTGCGTCGCGGTGGACGCTGAGGCAGCGGTCCGCGCCGCGGGAGTCGGCGCGGGGCGAGCTGGGGGATTCGTCGGCTGAGGATTCGTCGGCTGAGGGTTCGACGCTTGCGGATTCGACGATGGAGGCCGGCGAGTGCCCGTCGTCGGTCGGGCCTCGCGCAGCGGACGTCCCGCGCGGGGAGGCTGGGCTGCACGTGAAGTGGCTGCGCGTCGAGGTTGGGCTGCACGTCGAGGTTGGGCGGCGCTCGGCGGTTGGGCGTTGGGGGGCTGGGTGCCGCGTCGAAGTTGGGAGCCGTGCGGGGGTTGGGAGCCCGTCGGTTGGGTATTCGGCTCCTGTTGGGTGCGGTCGTCGCCTGGTCGCTCGTGGCGGCCGTCGCGATGCTGGGTCAGATCGCGGGACGGGCGCGAGTCACGAGTCGTCGAATGCGGGGCGTCTGGGCGTCCAGGCGGGATCACGCGAGGAGCTGCGCGCCCTGACAACGGCGGGCGAGCACCAACCGGCCCGTTCAGCGGCGCGGGCCCGACACCGGGGTCACGCATGCCGGGGTCGCGGGGACCCGAGGACCTGGCACCTGAGCGGCGCTGCGTCGAATCGTTAGGCGGAACGCGACGCGGCTCGGCACGCCGCTGTGATTCTGAAGCGGCTCGCCGCTGGGAGTCTGGCGCGGCCGGCTTCTGTGAGTCCGGCGCGGATCGTCGTGGCGGATCGCCGCGTTGTCCTCGATCGCTCATGCGCCCGTCCTGTCCGTGCCGCTGTCCTTTGCTGTGCCGCTGTCTACCGCTGTGCCGCTGTCTATCGTCGTGCTGCCGTCTATCGCTGCGCCGCTGTCTCTCGTCGTCGGGGGCGCAGAGTCGTCCCGTGCAATCGCGCCGAACTGTTCAGTCTGGGCGAGTGCCTCCTCCTGTTGGAGGGTACGGCGCCGCTGCTGGTACGTGCTCGCCGCGAGCATCCGTTCCAGCTCGTCGGGCTCGGGTCGGTCCTCGTCGGCGGGGTCGGGCCTGCCGCGGAATCGGCGCCAGAGGCGGCGCGCGGTGAGCAGGATCAGCGCGACCGCTGCGCAGATCGTGACGATGAACAGCGGTTTTCCGTATGCGTTGGAATACACCGACAGTTTGATCGGGGTGCCGAGTGTGACTCCGGTTACCGTCGACATCCCGATCGTCACCGTCATCGCCTCGGAGGACCGCGCGTGTGTCGGCAACTGGATCTGGCGGGTGCCGCGAGCCGGGATCTCGACGACCCCGACGTCGCCGATCTCGAGGTCCTTCGGTGCGGTCGTGGTGATGCGAACCCTGATCGGGAGCGCGAGGTCGTTGCGCACGACAAGCAGCAGAGGACTTCGCTCCGATGCGAGGGTATATCGGCCACCGGGGTCGAGGATGGTGACCGACCCGTGCATCCGGTTGAGCGTCGAGTGCACCGCATCGATACGTTGCTGACGTTCTCGCGCAAGTCGGGTCCGTGTTGCGGTGTTGTTCTCGTCGGGCGAGCGGATCGAGCGGAGCAGATCCTCACGCAGCTGAGAGACGTAGCGCTCGGGGCTGGCGTCGACGTCGGCCGAATCGACCAGCGCTCCCTGCAGGCGCCACGACTCGTCGGCTGCCGACCGGATCGAGTCGACGGTCCGGTTGGTGAGCGCCGGTCCGATCTGTGAGATCGGGCCGACTCCCGGTGGGTCGACGAGTCGAGCGGATGCCGTCGCACCGCCGATCCGGTTGACCAGGTCGTCGAGCGGGGCAGGGGTTGCTGCGCGTGAGCCGAAGAGAACCGTGGCCGTGGAGAACAGTGCGTTCGCGTCGTCGGACGTGGCCGACCAGTACGTCGGGGGCATCACGACTTCCGCGCGGCCTGCGGTATTCGTGACGGCGTTACTCGTCACGGCAGTGCCCGTGCTGGTGGAGGTTCCGGGCTCCCCGCTCGATCCCGGAGTCGCGATCGAGCGAAATGCCAGCGCAGCCACCGCGGCTTGGCGTCGGCTGACCGGCGATTCAACGGCGAGGTCGGTCTGCTGGCTCGGCGGAGTGAGCGCGGTGACCAGGGGAGCAGTGCCCACGGCACCCATCGCCGCGCTGACCGACGAGTCGTAGGTCTGGGTGAGCAGGCCGCCCACGTTGTAGAGGCCCGCGGCATTCGGGTTGCCTGTCGGATCGACAGACGACGCCGAGGCGAGCGCCTTGGGGTGCCCCGCGTCGCGCAGGAGCTCACTGCCCGCTTGATCGACGGCTCCGAGCGCGGGAATCGTCAGCCCCCGCACGCTGCGCACTCCGAGAATCGCGTCGACGACGTCTGCGGGGGCATCGAGCGTGGCGGTGGTCAGCCCGGAGCGGTCGATGCGCGCCAACGAGGGCAGGTCCGCCTGGCTGAACGGCAGCGCGACAACACACGTCCGTGCCGCGACACCACGAAGGTCGGACAGCCACTGGGTTGCGGCGTCGCTACCGGTGCCGGGCGTGGTGCGCGACGTCGGGTCGGCGGGATTGCTGGACACCACGTAGCCCAACGACATGGCGCGAACGGTCACCAGAAGGTCGGGGTCGATGGCAAGACACATGCTGCGTTGCAGGTCGGAGGCACTCGGCGCGGCGGGCGACGTCGACGTTGCGGACGCGCCGGGAGCCGGCGTTCCAGAGCCCGACGACGTCGTGGATCCGGATGCTCCTGAACCGGAACCGCTCGCCGGCGGGTTGGCGGAACTGCCGCTGTCGTCCGCGCTGCCCGACCCTGCGGCCGAATCGCCCGCCGCGGTCCCGATCACGTTGCGCGCGGACTCCAGGAGTTCGTGCAGTCGGCCGCCGTCGCGCAGTGAGCGGGCCATGTCGTCGCTGATCAGGCGCACGGGTTGGGTTCCGCCACCGAGCCCGCCCGGTGCGAGTTGAGGGGGTGCCGCGAGGGGCCAGAGCATCGTGATGCGCGCGGGGTCGGAGGTGTCGGCCGAGACCGCTCCGTCGGCGCCGAGGCCACCGTTCCCACTGGCCGTCGCACTGTCCGCGCCGCCAGTCGTCGAATCCAGACCCGTCGAATCCAGTTCCGACGAGTCGAACTGTGCGGCCCGATTCTTGTCCGGTGGCAGTGAGAGCACTGGGAGAAGAGTCCGGGAGCCTGCGACCTGGGCCATCGAGCCGTAGTCGGGGACGCCGTTGACGTTGACCTGCAGCGGGTACACGCCGGTCCGCGAGATCTGCATGCCTGATTGACCCGAGAGTGACATGTTGATCCGGAACGAGACCTCGGCTCCCGGGGCCAGCTCGTCGGTGAGGTTCCGGAAAGCTCCGGAGACGGCGATCGGGGGATGCGCGACCGCGAGACTGCTGCGCAGGCCCGCGGCATCGCGGACGGCGTCGCCACGTTCGAGGCGGATGCTGAGGTCTTTGATCGTGCGCGAGCTGGTGTTGCGTACGTGTCCTTCGACGGTGAGGTCGGGTCCCGACGTCGTCGTGACCATCGATGGCGTGAGTGTGTCGATGACCACGGAGGCAAACCGCTGGTCGTCGGACGACGTCGAGCCGTCCGACGCGCCGCTGGTCGGCGCCGCTGCGGCCGGGGCAGCGCACAGCGCCGCGACGATCACCACGCCGAGAACAGCGAGAAGAACGCGCGCACGCGTGACGAAAGAGGCGCTCAGGCGCCGAGAACTACCGATGCGCAGGACGTCACGCATCCCCGGACGCAGGTCGCCGAGGACGCCTGCGCCGTCGCCGCGGCCGCGCCTGAGGCTGACTGTCCGCGCGACGCTTGACCTCCGAGCGATGCCCGACGTCGTTGCGTCGCTGATTACGTGCGGCTGCGGCTTTCTCATATGCGTTCGGTTCGGTGCGGCTGCTCTCGGCCTCGGATTGGGCCAACCGTGCGGGGTCGGCGGCCAGATCGGCGATCACGCCGCGCGCCATCCGGGCCAATCGCCGCTCGTCAGAGTACGTGAGCTTGCGCGGCAACTCGTGCAACGGCACCCATGCGACCTCGCTGACCTCGTAATCGGCGTCGGAAAGCTCTCCGCCGACGCTGCGCAGCAGATAATGATGCACCGTCTTGTGGATGCGTTTGCCCTCGCTCACAAACCAGTAGTCGATCTTGCCGAGGGGTGCGACAACGGTTCCCTGGATACCCGTTTCCTCGGCGACCTCGCGGATCGCGGTCTGCTCCGCGGTCTCGCCGGTCTCGATATGTCCCTTCGGAAGCGACCACATCAGCCTGCCGCGCCTGTCGACGCGGCCGATCAGTGCCGCCGACAGTTCGTCGACGGGAAGGTCGAGGTCGGAGATCACGAGCCCACCCGCAGAGGTCTCGCGCACGGTCTGGAGGCGGTCGGGGGTGTTGGCCGTCCGGTCTGCCGTGCGGGTGGCGCGGCGTCGGTTGCGGTTTTGGCCGGGCTTGGGGCCGTTCGACGCGTGCGTCAGGCCGGTTTTGGTGATCTTTGCGCTGACGACAGCGATGTCGGACGGCTTGGGCGGCGTCACCTTGGCGTGCGCACCCTCGATCGACGTCTCCGCGTCGCAGTCGGCGGGCTCGGCGTCGGCCATGCCTGCTTCGACGCGGTTCGAGCGCGCGGTGGCACGCGCGACGTCTGCCGGAGACGGCGCACGTTTGCGCTGCCTGTCTCGCTGCTTGTCGTTGTTCTTGCTGTTCGGGTTGTTCTTGCCGTTTGGGGCGTTCTTGCTGTTGAGGGCAGGGTCGGCACCGCCGCGGTGATCAGTTCCCGCGGGCTCGGCGCGTCGGTTGTCCTGGGCGCGTCGACGACGACGTCCACGGCGCGAACGGCGTGACGGACCCGGCTTGCCTGCGTTGGCGACGCCGGGGTTGCCCACCGACTTTGCGCCGGAACCGGCAGGCGCGCCCGTGGGGTTAGCACCCGAATTGCCACCGGATTTACCACCCGAAATACCGCCGTGACCAGCCGACGAGACGTCGCCTGAGACGTCTGCACGGTTGGTCGGGGACTCGGTTGACACAGACTCGATGCTAGCCGCTGGTCACCTGCCGTTTGCCCAGTGCCGTCAGGTGCGGCGGGAACCGGACCGGTCAGGAGCCGGTTCGACGCGGGTGCCGGGATGTTTCCGCAGCGCCCACGCCGGTAGGCTGGCGTGCCGTGACCGACTCGACCGCATCGAACGCACGCATCGAGCGCCGCACCAGGCTTCTCGCCGCTGCAGCGGTCACCCTGCAGGGGCTCTCCGACGTTCTGGCGCCCCTCGGCGAGCGGTTCGCGACAGCCGACCACGAGTTGTACCTGGTAGGAGGGTCGGTTCGCGACGCGGTGCTCGGGCGCCTCGGCAACGACCTGGACTTCACCACCGACGCCCGTCCCGCCGAGATCACCCGCCTGCTGACCGGTTGGGTCGACGCGATCTGGGACACCGGCATCGAATTCGGGACCATCTCGGCACGCAAGGGCGACGTGATGATCGAGATCACGACGTTCCGTGCCGACCAGTACGACCGCGTCGGTCGAAATCCCGAGGTCACCTTCGGCGATTCGCTCGAAGCCGACCTCGTGCGCCGCGATTTCACGATGAACGCCATGGCCGTCGCGATAGGCCCGAACGGACCCGCGGAGTTCCACGACCCGCTCGACGGAATGACAGCACTCCTCGCCGGAATCATCGACACACCTGCGACGCCGCAGGAATCGTTCAACGACGATCCGCTGCGGATGCTCCGCGCGGTGCGGTTCGTCTCGCAGCTCGGATTCCGGCTCGCGCCGCGGGTTTTCGACGCGATCACCGAGATGGCCGACGAGATCAACCGCATCACCGCTGAGCGGGTCCACGCCGAACTCGACAAACTCATCCTGGGCGAGCATCCGATCGAGGCGATCGACGTCATGGTCGAGACCGGACTCGCCGACCGCGTACTCCCTGAAGTGCCGGGCATGCGACTCACCATCGACGAACACCATCAACACAAGGACGTCTATCAGCATTCGTTGACCGTGCTGCAGCAGGCGATCGACCTCGAGCAGGGCGACCCCGACCTCATCCTGCGCTGGGCCGCGCTGCTGCACGACATCGGCAAACCCGCGACCCGACGCCACGAGCCCGACGGCGGTGTGAGCTTCCACCACCACGAGGTCGTCGGCGCGAAGATGGTGCGAAAGCGTATGCGCGCCTTGAAGTATCCGAAGGCCGTCGTCGAAGATGTGGCAACGCTGGTGTTCCTGCATCTGCGTTTTCATGGCTATGGCGAAGGGCGGTGGACCGATTCGGCTGTCCGACGCTACGTCACGGACGCCGGTCCGCTGCTCGACCGGCTCAACAAGTTGGTGCGCGCCGACTGCACCACCCGCAACAAGCGGCGGGCGCGTCGGCTGCAGGAGAACTACGACAGTCTCGAAGAGCGCATCACCGCTCTGGCCGCCGCGGAGGACCTCGAACGGGTACGCCCCGACCTCGACGGCAACGCGATCATGGAGATCCTCCAGATTCCTGCCGGGCCGGTCGTCGGACAAGCGTGGCGGTACCTGAAGGAGCTGCGCCTCGACCGCGGCCCGCTGTCGCACGAGGAGGCAGTCGCAGCGCTGCGCGAGTGGTGGGCCGAACGCGGCGAGGGGTAGCGACCCTGCCGTTGCGCTCTCGGGGCCACTCAGTGCGGCACGTAGACCTCGATGGCGCCCGGGAGGATGTCGAAGACGGTCGGTAGCGAGCCGACGATGTCGCCGTCGAGCGACACATCGGCGGGCGGATCGCAGTACAGCTCCACTTCGCGCCCCTGCATGTCTTTGAACAGGGGGTTGTTTTCTACGCGACCGTAGAGCACCTGGGCGAGACCGCGCAGAAGTGACAGCCGCGGAAGGTGTCGGGGGTGGGAGCCCATCACGATGTCGAAGAGGCCGTCGTCGGCGCTGGCGTGGGGTGCGATCCGCATTCCGGCGCCGTACGTCGGACCGTTGGCGATGGCGGTGAACGCGGCGTCGGTCTCGACCTCGACGTCGTCGACGCGCACTTGATAGTGGTGCCGGTTGAGCTTGGGGAGTTGTCGCAGCGCGGCCAAGGCGAAGAGCGCTCGCCCGCTCGGCCAGGAGAGATCCTGGGCGCGTTCGGCGACGGCAGCGTCGAATCCCGTTGCGGCGATGGTGCAGAACAGGTCGACGACGCCGTCGGAGAAGGAGGCGCGGCCGAGGTCGATGCGTCGGGTCTTGCCGTTGAGAATGATCGCGATCGCGCGGGCGACGTCGTCGAGGGGGATGTCGAGCATGCGTGCGGCGTCGTTTCCGGTTCCCGCCGGGAGGATGCCGAGCGGCAGCTGATGACTGTGAACGGTACGGAGCACGGTCTGAACGGTTCCGTCACCGCCGACGACGAGGAGGGCGTCGGCTCCGCGTTCGGCTGCTTCCTCCGCGAGCCGTGCGCTCTCCTCGCGGGTGTCGGCGGTCAAGACCTCGTGACTGACGCCGCGGCCGCGCAGAATCGCGGTCGCTGCTCCGAGGACGCGTTGCCCGGCGCCATGACCCGCCGTCGGGTTGGCGACGATCGCGAGGTGACCGACGGTGTTCGTGCTCTCTGGGCTCGCAGACATCGAGGATCAGTCTGTCACATCGGCTCGCGGTAAAGGGGCAGGTCACACCGGTGGGTCGGCAGACCAAGTTTCATGTTTTCTGCAAGTGCTTGCCGACGTGAGCGCGCCCGTGCGAAGCGCGCTAATACCCCATCGTGCGGAGGGCGTCGGCGAGGCGGTCGAGCTGTTCGCGTGTGACGTCGAGGTGCGGGCTGATCCGCAGGACCGACGTGTCGCCGGCGAGGGGAGCCCGCCACGAGTCGGCAGCGGTCACCAGCAGGCCGAGTTCGAAGAGTTTGTCGCGTGCCTGGTGGACGTCGGCGCTCTGGAAGCCGGGCGGTGGGGCGAGTGTGACGATGGCCGACGGTTCGTCGACCGGTTCCAGAACCTGCCAACTGCCGATCCCGTCGAGCCGCTCGCGGGTGGCGCGTCCGATCGCTGCGAGTTCACGGAAGACCCGCTGCTGACCGGTCTGGAGCACCTCCGACACGGCGACCCCGAGGCCGAGCATGCCCGCGATGAACGATTGCGACGGGTCGACCTCGACGGGCCGCAGCGAATCACGGCGCACAGCAAGGAATCCGACGCCGCGCGGGCCGGTCAGCCACTTGCGGCTGGTGCCGTAGACGACGTCGGCGCCGGTGACCGTTGGTACGTGTCCGACGGCCTGCGCCATGTCGGCGACGACGGGCACGCCCACCTGATGTGCGACCTCGACGATCCGCGCCACAGGCTGCACGGCACCCGACATCGAGCCGACATGGCAGATGTGGATGAAATCGGGCTGCTCGAACTGCAGCATGTTCTCCAGAGCGTCGGTGTCGACGTGGCCGTAGACGTCACCGTCGGGCAGCGGCCGCACGGCGTAACCCCGGCGCTCGAACTCCACGAGGTTGGGTCCGAACTCGTTCTTGCCAACCCAGACCGTCGACGCCATGGGCAGACTCCACGAGGTCAGCAGCGTGCGTAGTGCGGCCCGCGCGCTCTCGCGGTAGGTGAGTTCGTCGGGGGTGTGGCCGAGGAGTTGGGCGATGTCGCGCTTGTCCCTGGCAATCTCGTCCGCTCGGTCGTTTGCTGCGACGTACGACCCACGTTCAGCTTCGCGCCACAGGTGCGCCGACACTGTCCCGATCACGGCGTTCGACGACCGTCCCGCCGACGCGGCGTCGAGATGTGTGATCGCCGGTTCGAGACGAGCGCGATGGAACTGCTCTCCCAGCTCGCTCACATACATGCACAAAACGTACCGTGCTGCGTACCCGGAAATGTCGGCGGAAGCACGAACGCGGTCTGGACCAACGTGCCGATCCACTCAGAGCAGCCCTGCAGATGTCGAGGTGTGTGGGCCGAGATCGTGTGGAGACGGAACCAACCCGCACCGATGAACGTCTGAAGACGCGTGGATCCCCTGATCGATTACGTGTTCGGCCCTGGCGACGGCACGTTGAGCCGCTGGTCGAGCGCTGCTGACCTCGACCTCGACGCTGACGGCACCCCGGACGCCGTCAGCATCGACTTCGACGGTGACGGACGTGCCGACGACGCCATGTGGGATGTCGACGGCGACGGCCACGCCGACGTTGCAGCACTCGACATCGACGACGACGGCCGACCCGAACGCCAGTACCGCGATTCGGGTCGCGGCCTGTGGGATGTCGCGGTTGGCCAGGGCGTTACCGCTGGTCAGGGCGGCTCAGTAGCGCCGGGCGAGGTGCCACGGGAAGGGTCAGGTGACGCAACCCGCGAGGAGGGCCCGAAGCGAGCACCCGAGCCGACGCCGCGCGCCGGGCGGCAACCCTCGACGCAGCGGCTCGACCTCGACGGCGACGGACGGGTCGACGCCGAGGTTGTCGACTCAGGGGTTGGTGACCCCGGCGCGGCAGGGTCGGGAACCGAGCGTCGGCTCTATGTGGACTCCGACGGCGACGGCAACTTCGACACCGTGCTCGTCGACTCTGACGGCGACGGGGTTGCAGACGCGGCTTATGGCGCTGATGCGCCCGAGTTCGGGAGGTAAGAGTCCGAGTGCTGCTCCTGCTCACGCTCGTGGCGGGCGTGCTCGGCTGCGTGTTGGCTCGCGCCGACCAGTTCATCGCGGCCCGGGTGGACGAACCGCACGACGGCGATCCCGAGAAGGTAGATCACCACGGCAATCACGACGAGCAGCGGCGTCCGACCATCCGGCGCGATCGTGGTGGCGGCGATCGCGATCGCGGCGACGTAGGCGATGTTGAACACCGCGTCCTGGACCGAGAACACCTGGCCGCGCACGGCGTCGTCGATGTCGACCTGCATCGATACGTCGCCACACAGTTTCGCGACCTGCCCGATGAGTCCTAACACCACCGCGGAGATGCAGAAGACGACGAACGAGAACGAGAGCAGGGACAGCTCCGCGACGACCCCGACCGACAGCGCGGAAATCAGCGTCGCCTTGCGGCCGAATCGATCGACAGCGACCGGCGTGATGAATGCCGCGGCCAATGCGCCGGCAGCCGTACAACCGACGACGGCGCCTACACGGTCGAGCCCATCACCCGACCCCGAATGTCGTGCGAGCACCAGCAACATCAGTGTGTTGATGCCGAACACCACGCGATGCGCGCCGATCGCCGACAGCGCAGCAGCCACCGGACGGGACCGCGCGACGGCGATCGCGCCGTGCTGGAGGCCGACGGCCACAGCGTGCACGGCCGAGCGTCCGGGATCGTCGGGGTGATCGGGACCGAGCTGCAATCTGGGAAAGCCACGGGCGAGGAATGCCGCGACGACGGCGATCACCACGGCAGCAACCATCGTGATCGCGCTGCCCGTGTTGTCCGATCCGGCGAGCAGGCGCACCCCCATCGCAAGGACGGCGCCCACCGACAGCATGAAGCCGCCGAGCGTCGTGAACAGTGCGTTGGTCGCGACGATGACATCTTGCGACGCGACGTGAGGGAGTCCGGCAGACAGTCCGGATGCCACGAAGCGGCTGGCGCCGGTCACCGCGAGCGCACCGACCAGGACGACGCTGTCGGGGCTTCCCGTCGCGATGGCGATTGCGACAACCGCGATCATCAGACCGCGAATCAGGTTGGCGTACAACAAGACAGCTCGACGATCCCAGTGGTCGAGGAGCGCTCCGGCAAAGGGTCCGATGACCGAGTACGGGAGCAGCAACACGGCCATGCCACCCGCGACGGCGAGCGGGTCGGCGTGGCGTTCGGGATTGAACAACACACCGCCGACCAGGGCGGCTTGGAATACACCATCGGTCAACTGGCTGGCGAGGCGCACGGAAAGGAGTCGCCCGAGCCCAGGAGAACTGCGTAACGAGTCGAGAAAATCGCGCCACGCAGCACGCGCAGACCGGCCGTCGCGTGCAGTAGAGCTCACCCATCAAGAGTACCGACCAGCTCGCATCAGGCATGCGATGATGGTCACTGTGGGTGGTGACAGCGCGGACGATTTCTCACCCGAGAACTCCGACGGAGCCGAGGGTGGCGGTATGCCTGGTGCCCGCGACATGGAGTCGGCCAACAGCGTGCGGGCGGGTACGTTACTCCTTGCGTCGACCGACCTGACCGAGCCCACATTTGCGCGCTCGGTCATCTACATCATCGAACACAACGACGGCGGCAGCCTCGGGGTGATTCTCAACCGGATGAGCCAGACCGCAGTCCACAACATCCTTCCGCAGTGGACCGATCTCGCGGCGTCGCCTCAGGCGCTGTTCATCGGAGGGCCCGTGAAGCAAGACGCCGCGCTGTGTCTTGGCGTCGCGAAGCACGGTGTCGACATCGAAGCCTTCGAAGGGCTTCGCCCGGTCGACGGTCGGGTTGTCCTCGTCGACCTCGACGCCGATCACGAACTCCTCGCCAACGTCCTCGAGGGCGTTCGCATCTTCGCCGGCTACGCGGGTTGGGGGATAGGCCAACTCGACGCCGAGCTCGCCCAAGACAGCTGGCTGCTCGCCTCGGCGCTTCCTCGCGATCTGCTCGCACCGCCGACCGTCGACGTCTGGGCAGATGTCTTTCGGCGCCAGCCCTGGCCGATGCCGCTGCTCGCGACCCATCCGATCGACGTCGACCAGAACTGACGATCCCCGGTCATCTCGCCGCAGAGATCGCGGCCCGGATCCCATCAGCAGGTCTTGGTGAGCTGCGCCACATCGAACTGATACTCTTCGACGCGTTCGTCTCACGCGGCCACTTCCCGGCGCGCGAGTCCTTGCAGTGTTCCAACGTTCAGGCGTATCAACGGTCAGGGGTCCCGGTGGTCACTCAGCTAAGACGTGTTTCGAGTTCGACGACGTGGGGCACGGTGGTAGCGGTCCTCTCTGTCGCCCTTCTCTTGATGACCGGCCCGGGTATCGCCGACGCTGCGACTCCCGACGGTGGTCGGCAGGGCGCAGGTTGGCGTGCGGCGCACGACGGTGCGCATCCCTATGCGGGTGTCGCGACCCAGTGGGACGTCCCGATCCGAATGAGTGACGGAACGGTGTTGCGCGCCAACGTGTATCGCCCTGCCGACGCGCGAGGCCATGCAGCCGCGGAGCGCACACCCGTAGTGCTCAACATGACCCCGTACACCAAGCTGATCACGGCGGTCGCGTCGTCGGCGTTGCAGAATCCGGTTCTGGCGCCGTACGCGATGCAGCTGGCAGACGCGATCAATCTGCACGGAACCGCGATCGACGGAATCAACGCACTCGCCAAGACTGTGCGCGATGGAGGAACCCGCAACTTCTCCGCGGACTTCGACCTCGTCCGCAGTGGCTACACGATGGTGGTTGTCGACGTCCGAGGCACTGGATTTTCGCAGGGGACCTGGGACGTGTTCCAGAGCCGCGAGCAGCAGGACTCGACCGAGGTGATCGACTGGGCCGCCAAGCAGAGATGGTCGAACGGCAGGATCGGGATGGCCGGTGTGTCGTACTCGGCGATCAACCAGATCCAAGCCGCCAACAAGCATCCCGACGCGCTCAAGGCCATCTTCCCCGTCGAGCCCGGAGGCGACCTCATCCGCGACATCGTCGCTCCGGGTGGTGCCCTCGGCGCAGGGTTTCTGCCGCTGTGGTTGACGTTGGTCAACAGCACGAAGATGATCCCGAACGTCGCGTCGATGCTGAACGGTACCTTCGACTGGAAGTGGCTCGCCGACAGGGTGAAGGACCCGTTGACGTTCTACCCGCAGTTGCTGGCGGGACTGACAACGCCCGACATCCCTTCTGTACCCGGCTATCTAAAGGATCTGCTGAAGTCTGATTCGGAGCCGCGACAGTCCTGGCAGGACCACGCCGACAAGGTCACCACCCCCACCTTCATCTACGGCGGCTGGTTCGATCTGTTCACCAATAGCGAGGTGCGGATGTACAACAAGATCCCGCTGGCACCTGGCCGCAAGCAGCTCATGATGGGCGACGGCTACCACGCGACGATCGGCGGAGGACAGGGTAGGCCGGGTACGCCACCGCGGCTCGACGTCTTGCAGAAGGCATGGTTCGACAAGTGGCTCAAGGGAATTGACAACGGGATCGACTCGTACGGGCCGGTGAATCTGAAGCAGGTGGGCGACAGTTGGATCACCGCGGCGCAGTTCCCGCGCGCAGGCATGACCCGAGAGCGGCTGTATCTGTCGAACCGTCGCAGCGGTACCGCGCCGCACGCTCAGGGCGACGGCAGCCTGACGACGGGAGCGAACGCGGCACGCGGAACCATGACCGTGTCACCCACATTGTGGACACTCTGTTCGCGCGACTCCGCCCAACAGATGGCGGGTCTGACCGCGGTGTTCCAAGGATGCTCCGACGACGCTCGAATCTCGGAACGGGGTGCACTGTCGTTCACGACGCCGCCGCTCGACAGCAGTCGACGCGTGTCCGGCTACAGCAGTCTCCACCTCAACACGGTCATGGATGCGACAGACGGCTACTGGACGGCAACGTTGAACGACGTTGCGCCCGACGGGACATCGAAGGTGATCAGCTCGGGCCAGGTGATGGCATCGTTGCGTGGCTATGACAGGGCGCAGTCGCAGTTCGCACCGAACGGCGACGTCATCGACCCCTTCTATACAATGACTCTTGCTGCGCGCCAACGAATCACGCCGGGAAAGCCGGTCACCCTCGACGTCGGTCTGCTCCCCACAGAAGCGCGTATCCCGGCAGGACATCGACTGCGTATCGACGTGTTTGCGATGAACGCCCCTCGTGGTGTCCCGTTGCGTCCACTGCTCAACGAGTCGGGCCTCAAGCCGCAGCACATCGTCCTCGACCCGGCACAGCCGAGCTTCGTGAACCTCCCGCTGTCCGGTGGAATCTGAGGACCGTCCGTCTGGCGTTCGTCGATCGAGGCCAACCACTGCGCGCCCAACCACGCCTGCCCCGCCACCGGGGTGTGGTGGCGGGGTGTGGACTGGTTGCGGCGCAACCGGATTCGACGGTCCGCCCGGTTCGTCAGGCTTGAGTGTCGGCCGGGTTGACGCAGCGGTCAGTGGCGCAGCGGTCAGGCGGCGTCGGCCGAGGGTGGGTCGACGCCTCCTGGTGGGTCGACGTCGCCGAGCCACCAGGGGCTGGCTGGTGGGGCCGGACCTGTAGGCGCGTCGGGGTCTGTGGACGGGTCGGGGTCGGGTGGATCGGTGAGGTTCCATTGGATGTCGACCCGCGCGCTGAGCGGTGGGGCACCGGTCGGGCGCATTGCGCCCGCCAGTGCGAGTTCGATGTCGGTCACCGTCGCCTCATTCGCGCTCGGCGTGCCTGGCGTCGAGGGCGGCGACGTCATCTAGGCACCGACTGCGTCCGCGACCATCATCTCGGCGTCCGCCGTATCCGACGGTCGCGCGACGATCTCTGTGTCGGCTGCGTGCGAGGAGATCCCGGTACCGGTTGCGCCCTGACAGTCCCGGTATCGGCTGTGTCTGGCGCGATCCCGATCCCGTCAGCGGCGGCTCGAGCAGCCGCGGCGGCCTCGTTGTTGGTGTGTTCGGTGGTGAGGTAGTCGTGGAAGTCGGCTTTGACGTCGGCGATGCGGTTGATGCGTTCGGGATTTGCGGGCATACCGGGTGTGGCGTTGAGTCGCCACGCAACACGTCCGGTATCAGGGCCGTCGGTGATCATGCGGGTGGTGAACTGGCCGGGTTTCGGCCCGACCCGCCGATTGTGCACATCACACGCCGGCACCAACTGGTCGATATCAGTCAAGCCGCCGTCGGCCCAGTCGTTGGCGGCGTGATGCATCTGCACCCGCGAAGCGGGCTGGTGACAGCCCGGCGCGGAACACATCTTCCCGCCTGGTGAGGCGAACGACGCCAATCGTTGCCCCAACGACGCGATCCGCTTCGACCGACCAAGTTAGAGCGGGATGCTGGTGTGCTCACCGAACACCGCCAGATACTGGCTGGCACCACTGGTGGCGGCCATCTCGATCACATCGCCGATTGGCAGCAGTGTTCCGGAGGTGGTGTGTGCGATCCCCGCCTGTGTCTCCAACTCGTGCAGGCTGGTGGTGACGATCACCTGGATCGGCAACCCCCGATGCGTAGTGCCGAGCATCCCGGATTCCAGCACCTGCCCCAACAGGGCAGAGAACGCGTCATGGTTGCGTTGGGCGGGTGAGCGTTGATCCCGCAGTGCTGCCGCCGCCACCTGCTCAGCGTTCGCGGTGGTGATCGGCCCCACAGGTGAGTCGGGGTCGTCGGGATTGTTCATACCGGGTTTGGCCCACGAGTCCAACACGGTATCCAGGCGGGCGCGGGCGATCGGATCCAAATCCGCGGTCAACCGCGACATGAGTTGCGCGTTGTGCCGGTTCACCCACAGGCGGCGACGCCGTTTCCGATCTTTCGGGTCAGTGAGAGTCCCATCCGGATCCAGATGGGCCAACAATCGTGAACCGAGATTGGTGATTTCGGCGGGCGTGAACTCGACCGCATACCCGGCCAGCTGTGCTTCGGCGGCAGCTTTCGTCTGAGCCGACACCTCACCAGGGATCGCTTCTAACACCTCCACTACCGCGCGGACGTGCGCGCCGGCGACCCGACCGTCGGCGACGTGGCCGGCCAACGTCGGACACGCGGCTGGGAGGCGGTCACCGCAGATCGTGGTGAACGAGCCGGTCGCCGCGATCACCCGATACCGGGCGGCCGGGTCACCACTATGCAGACGCTGTCCCATGAAGTTGCGGATATCGCGGAAACCCAACGAGTGGGGTAGATCCCGGTCGGAGGTTTCCACGATCAAACGATCCGTCACCGCACCCGCAGTCCGCAGTGCTAGCCGTTCGGCCTCGACCGTGGCTTCGACCAGCACGTCATCAGATACCAACGACACATCCACCGTCGCCAACTCATCCAACACCGCAGCCAAACGACACAGTTTCTCCGCCACCACCGCATCCGCCGACCCCACCACAGCCGACACCAAAGCCGAAGGCGCACGGCCATTCTCACCAGCGCTCTGATTGCTGTTCACGTGCCGCCACCCCCGCCCCACATCGTGTCGAATGTGTGTTCTACACTACCAGACAATTCAGACAACGTCGACGAATACTCGAAACTCTTTTCGATGTTGTGGACAAGCGCTTCATCAGCTCCACAGCCCACCGAGTCCACAGTCCACCGAGTCCACAATCCGCCAAGACTGCAATCCGCCAAGACTGCAATCCGCCAAGACTGCAATCCGCCAAGACTGCAATCCGCCAAGACTGCAATCCCCCAAGTCCCCAATCCGCCGCGGCGTCGAATCAGAGCGGCGGCTAACGTCGGGCAGGTGCATTCACTCGCCGACTGGCTGATCGACCTGATCAGGTCGGTTCCCGCGTGGGCGGTCTATCTGATCGCGGGTGGCGGCGTCTTTCTGGAAACCGCGGTCATCTTCGTGGGTCTGGTCATGCCCAGCGAGGCGTTGCTCCTTGCGGCGGGGGTGGGCGCAGCAGTCGGGGACACCAACCCCCGCGGGCTGATCACGGGGGCGGGGGTGTGGGCGGTCGCGGGGGGGTCTGT